>CALKAN010000001.1 GCA_937983035.1 uncultured Paenibacillaceae bacterium
ATTGCCAGGCAAATCGAAAAGAGCTCCAAACACCGGCTGGGTGAAATGTCCATGGATTTGGGCTTGGACGAAACCGGAAACATTTGGTTTTTCGAAGCAAATGCGAAGCCGATGAAATTCGATGAACCCCATATTCGCGAATTATCTTTGAAACGCGTGTTGGAATACAGCCTCTATTTACACGAAAAATCAAAAAGGCTTGGGATGAGAAGATGATGATAGTGAAACTGCTCTCCCCCGAAGAATGGGGCGCGCTGAAACCGAAATTGATTCGATTCGTTCATAAGCACGGCGAAAACAGAATTACGGCGCGTTCGCTGCAATGCTTTCGCCGATTGCAGCCGGCCGATCTCGCCAAACGAAACGGGACGCAGGTAGGAATCGCTTGGGAAAACAACAAGTTAGCGGCGGCAAGTTTTTTTTCAAATTACGGAAAAGATGCTTCCATCTTAGTCGCATCGCCTGCTTCTCGCGGCAAAGGAATTGGCAGCCGGCTGCTGAAATTGCACCTTTCATCGCTGAAACAAATCTATTGTGATGTCGCCGAAGACAATTTGGCTTGCATCAAAGCTTGCATAAAAGCCGGGCTTCGCCCTGTTCAATCTCGTTATGGACCTGCGGGCAAGCCCACTTTTCAATTTTCAAATGAACGGGGGGCGCTCCCTTGCAAAAACCTACATTAGGCGTGATGACATTTTATCTCAATGCGAACCAGCGGCTGGATGACAAGAAGTTTATGATTCAACTGCAGCGAGCCGCAAAGAACATGAATCTTGATCTTTTCGTATTTACACCGGAAGATGTCGACAACGAAAAACGCAGAATTTATGCCCATCTGTATGATTTTTCACAAAAAAAATGGAAGCGGCAATGGCGCCGTTTTCCCGATATGGTGTTTGACCGGTGCAGATATCAGCCAAATAAAAGATTCCAGCTGCTGCGCAAGTTTCGTGCGGATTATCCCCATCTCATATATTTAAACCGCCCGCTCCGCAACAAATGGGAAACGCATCAGCTGCTTTACAAGCACGATTCACTGAAAAACAATTTGCCGGAAACAAGACTGTTTACGAAAATCGAAGATGTCACGCAAATGCTGAAGCATACTGGAACGGTTTACATTAAACCGGTCAACGGCACGGGCGGCAGAGGCATACTGAAAGTCAAAAAAAAGGGCAGCCATGTCTATACGATACAAGGAAGACATATGAATCGGTCGATCATCGGCCCTGTCAGCTGCACTTTGGAACAATTAACAAGCAAGCTGAACGCTTGGAAAAAAAGCAAGAGACTGCTCGTTCAGCAAGGACTGGACTTAACCTTGCCAAACGGCAGAGTTCATGATTACCGCATGCTCATACAAAAGAACAAACAAGGAAAATGGGCAGTCACCGGCATTGCCGGGCGCGTCGGCGCCAGAAACAGCGTCACTTCAAATCTGCACGGAGGAGGGAAGGCAGCCGATGCTGAAAAGCTGCTGCGGCATTGGGTTGGCAAGTCAATGAGTCCAGGCCGAATCATCCGTGAAATGGAAAGAGTCGCTTTCGAAACGATTAAAGTGATCGAAAAACAATACGGCAAGTTGTGCGAACTGGCGCTTGATCTTGCCGTAGACCGCAAAGGAAGAGTATGGCTGCTGGAAATTAATCCGAAACCGGCAAGAGAAGTGTTTAACCAGATTGGGAATAAAAAAATATACTACACTGCGATCAGACGGCCGCTGGAATATTCATTGTGGCTTTGGAAAGCATCCAAGAAAAGCAGCGTGACGTCGTAACGATCCGGCAATCGTTTCACGCACAATCTGTATATGCGCAATTTATTGCAGGCGCATATACTTTATTTTTTTAGCAGACAGAAGTCATTTACGTTATTCATTCCCTTTCGCATATACGTCGACATTCATTTTATCGTAGCACTTGCCGCCCGCCAAAATGAAATCTGATTCATTCAACTGAATCTCCGCTCCTTGTGCGATCAAAACTCCATTTTGATAAATATCGACTTTTCTCCTCAGCATATAAACCGTCTCAAAATCAGCCTCTGTCTGCAGTTTCTGATCTTTCAGCAGCTTCAGCACAGCAATGTGATCAAACAATATAAAGCGGCAATCGTTCAAAGTGCGCAAATAAATTCCTTCTTCGCTGCATGCAGCAATCTTGCCGACATATGTCTTGAGACCGCTCGCAGAATCGGCGTCTTGGAAGCGGACCTCTTCATTCACTTGGACTTTTATTTCCTCGCCCTTCTGCATCCATGTTTCTAACAGCATATTCGGCAAACCACTCCTTCTGCAATCTGTTTTTCCCCATTTAGACAGCACGGCATAAATTGTGCAGAAAAGCCCCATCATCAATATAGACAACTCTTCGTTTCATTTCGTTTCCATCTGATTCAATTTCCCGTTCTTGAAAACTTTCCGCAGTAGTTTATAATAACATGAATGGATAGAAGGAGGTAGCTGGATTTGACACTCAAATTTAAAAAGCCGGAAGCCGTCATTTTCGATGTAGACGGCACATTATTCAAGACCGAAACGCTGATCGTGCCTGTCTACCATCAAACGTTTGACAAGCTGCGCGAGGAAGGACTGCATGAAGGACCGACCCCGCCTGAATCCCGCATTCTCGAAAGCTTGGGAAAACTGCTTCATGAAATATGGGCTAACGTGCTCCCAGATGCGGATATGAAAACGAGAGAAAGAGCGGACGAGCTTCTGCTTCAATATGAAATTGAAGGTTTGAAGAAAGGGATCGGCGAGCTTTACCCGCATGCGAAAGAGACGCTGATGGAGTTAAAAGAGCGGGGAATCCGATTGTTTGTAGCCAGCAACGGTTTAGAGCTTTACGTTAAGGAAGTGCTGCGCGCGTTCGACATTTATGATTGGTTTGAAGGAGTGTACAGCGCGGGAGAATATCAGACGTCCACGAAAGCGGAACTCGTGCGCTTATTGAAAAACCATCATCAAGTTAATGAAGCTTGGATGGTCGGGGACCGCTCTTCCGATGTTGAAGCCGGCAAAGCAAACGGATTCGATGTCATTGGATGCAATTATGCTCAATTCGGCCAAGCGGAAGAATTGGAAGGGGCCGACGCCGTCATCCAATCTTTCCCGGAACTCATCGAACTGCTGGATTCAAATTCTTGAGATTTTCAACCATTCATTTTCAGCGATCAAAATAAAACCGCTGCAAGCATCTTTTCTTTCAAATGCTTCAGCGGTTTTTTTATCATCACGCATCTTTTGATGAGCTGCTCGCTTGGCAAACAAAAAGGAGCCATCCGGAGAGGCGCGCCTCTCCGGCTTTTAGTATTTCCGGCCCTCAGGATATTAGACTGTATCCCTTATATATAGTATGGACATAAACAAAAAAGGTTTGGATTATGGTCTAATTAATTAGACAATTGCAGAGCGTTTCGTAAAATCTGCATCATCATAATACATTTCCTTCACGAGCAAATTAGGACCGCAGCAATGGGCTTGCGGACAGCAGCAATTGATGGTTTGGTTTAAAGAGCTGTGCTGCCATTGTTCAAAAATGTCGTCCAAGCGCTTTTCTTTCACATTTCCTAATTTGGAATGCCTTGAAAAGTCCGTGACATATACATCCCCTGTGAACAGATCAACATTCAATCGATTGCGGCCGTCAGGATCATTGCGCATGCTTAAATTCGGCTCTTCCCGCAAACGACGCATGAGCTTGCGGTCTTCTTCCCCTTCGTTGCAATGGTAAAACGGCAGCGTGCCGAACAACATCCATATTTCTGGATTTCTCGCATCAAGCAATTGATAAACTGCCCGGCGAAAATCTTCAAGAGACAGTTTCGGAAGATGGGATGCAAACGAGCTCGGATACATCGGATGCACCTCATGCCTGCCGCAGCCCATTTCGTCGATCAATCGATGAATCTGATCCATGTGCCGATGCGTCCGGTAATTGATCATCGACTCTGCCGATACAAACATGCCTTCCCGGCTCAGCCGCTCAATATTGCTGACCATCTGCTCATATTGTCTGTATGCGGTCTGCTTGGATACCGGACGTGCAGTTCTCGCAAAGCCGATTTCGTAAAAATCATCTGCATTCCGATAATTGAACGATACGTGGAGGACATCGAGATAAGGCGCCATGCGTTCATAGCGCGAATAGTCCAACGTTGCGTTGGAATTCAGCTGAGATTTCAGTCCTCTTTCTTTCGCGTATTTTAATATTGGAATAATGTATTCATTGACCGTCTTTTCCAGAAAGACCGGTTCTCCGCCCGTAATGCTGATCGTCTGCAAATGTTCTGCTTGTTCCAGAAATTCAAATATTTCAGCCAGCGGAAGGCGCTCCCCTTCCTTCATCGTCAAGATGTCGCCTACAGCGCAATGCTCGCAGCGCATATTGCACAAGTTCGTCATCGTAAACTCGATGCTCGTCAACTTATGCTCTCCATATTTGATCAACGAATGAATCGGATCCCACGGATCATTGTGCGCATTCATTCCTGCCGTAAACCTTTGATTTGTTTCCACTGATTTCATTTTTTTGTCCCCCCACCCGCTGTCTAACTGCGATAAGCTGCTTTACTTATTGTAGCGAAGATGACGGCATTTGAAAAGGACGGCGCGGCTAACAGCTGCACTCTCGCTGGCTTTCCTGCTTTTGTATCTTTTTACATCATAAACAGCCAAAACAATCCGGCTAACATAAATCGATAATAAGCAAATACGGTCAGCCTCAACTTTTCCAGCAGCTTTAAGAAAGAAACGACAGCCAGCAGCGCAACGATAAAAGAAACGATAAATCCGACGGCAAAAACGATAAAATCTTCGGCTTCAAACAATGCCCAGCTTTTGTACAAATCATAGCTGCTGGCAGCAAACATCATCGGAACCGCGACGATGAACGAGAAATCCGCCGATGCCCGCAAACTCGCGCCGGAGAGAAGCCCGCCGGCGATCGTCGCTCCTGAGCGCGAAAAACCCGGCCATAAAGACAAACATTGCGCCAGCCCGATTTGAAACGCTTGCTTGTACGATAAATCGTCCATCGTTTTCGCTTGAACGAGCACATGCTTTTTCTCCGCATAGATCATAAATGCGCCGCCGGCTGCAAGTCCGATCAGCACCGTGCTTGGCGTAAATAAATGCGACTTAATGAATCCATGAAGCAAAAAGCCGGCGATCAATGCAGGCAGCATGGCCAGCCCGAGATGCGTAATCGTAATTGATTTGCGGGGGAACTGCGTCTGTTTGCGCCGAGACATCCCAACAAATTGCAAAAAGCGATCATAATATAAACATACGATCGCTAATATCGCTCCAAGCTGAATGACGATTTCAAACGTTTCCGCCTTATCTCCCGTAAAGCCGATTAAGTGTCCGGTCAATATTAAATGACCGGTTGACGAAACTGGCAAAAACTCCGTCAAACCTTCGACGATTCCTAATATGACTGCAGACCAAAAATCTATCATTGCCCATCCCCCTTGCAATTAGGACGCCTCATGCAAGCCAAAAAACGAGCCTGTACATGCATCCTTGTACACTATTCAATATATTGCACGGGAGGGATGGGTATGACTAACAGATTGCAATCCAATGCTTGCGGCTGCATTGCAAAACTTCATTTCGGTCCGCTAACTGCCGGGCAAGCACATCGCGAATAAACTCCGGCAAAAAATATTCAACCTCTGCCCCTTCTTTCAGCGAAAGATATCCGATGCCAAAAGTAAACATATCCAGCGTGCCGACGCTGTAACGGCGGTTTTCCTGCAAAAGTTCGCCATTTTCCAGAATTGCTTTTTCGATTTTGCGCATCGGCTTGCCGTTCGGATTGTAATAAACGTTCAGTCCGCTCAAACAAAGCTGTCCCAATACTTTGCCCCGAAATCCGAATCCTTTAATCCATTGATTCTGGTATTCGGGCATCAGCGATTCCTCAAGCGCCTGCAAAATGCTCGCGCCTGTTAATTGCATGCGGCAAGGATTTATCGGGGACGGACACATCTCCAAAATCATTTCCCAAGTAACCTTTCCTGGAAGCAAGCTTTGCAAGATTTGCCCTGAATTAACAATCGCAATCTCCGCCTGAGTCCATTTGCGAATGCCGGATGACAACAGATTGCCGAGCTGCGATTCCTCATTCCAATCGATGGAAAGCGCTTGTGGGATGACCGCAATGGGCACCTTTAACTGCCGGCGGCTTTCGTTTTGATGCTCTTTGACTAAAACTGCCATGCCGGGATCGTCTTCATAATCGGCTGTCTGAACACATCCGCCGTCGATCGAAAGGACAGAGCGCGTATGCTTATGAAATTGAACATCAACATAGCCGACATGAGTGCCGAACCTTCCCGCAGCGCAGATCGCCGTCCCGTTCAAACGTTCAGGCTTTTCCAGCAAATGGTGGGTATGGCCGCCCAAAATAAGGTCAATCCCATTCGTTCTTTCAGCCAGCTGCCGATCTCGATTAATGCCAAGATGAGACATTACGATGATGAAGTCTGCGTCGCTGCGAAGCTTCCTCACCCACTGATCAACGATTTCGAGCGGGTCCTGCACGTCCCAGCCCAGCAGCCTGTAATACACGACAAAATCAATCGTAACGCCGATGACCGCAATTTTCATTCCAGCTTTATGCACGATTTGATACGGCGCCATCCATTCCGGCAAAGCTTCTTTATCCAATTCAAACATATTCGCGCATGTCACTGAGAAATCCGCATGTTCCCCATACAGATCCCGCAATTGATCGGAATCAAACGTCAGGCCTTCATTGTTGCCTATTGTGACGAAATCATATCCCGTATAATTCATCACTTCAATATTCGCCCTTCCGCCGCTTCCCTCTGTCTCTACGCTCATGCGATCCATATGATCGCCGATGTCGAGCACCAGCAGCTGATCAGCTTCAAACGGCTGCTTTAACGACTGAATGGCTGATGAAATTTTTGGAAGAAGCTCAAAATGACTGTGAATGTCATTCGTATGTATAATGCGCAGCTGCGTTACCGCCGGATTCATAACATCATCCTTCCTGCATGAACTTTGCTGATTCCTCGCGATTTTCAGATCTGATAATTGCACATTCATCGCACCGATGAATTTGTTGAATTAGACTTTACGATGCATTCAAAGCGATATATGGTTAAAATATGATAAAATACAGAGAAACATTGCTGAGGAGGGAAAAGTCTATGGCTTCCCTGGATTCCAATCATACAAATCAAATTCACGCCGCGTCCAAACCTGCCGGCTTTACCGCATGTTTCATCAGCGGAATTATTGCGGCGTCACTCAGTATTGTACCATTGTTTATTCCTCTTAGCATGATTGCAGCGGCAATTTCTTTCATCATCGGCCTCATCGGCTGGCTCCGCTTTCGCCGCATCCATGCCGTTGGACAAATTCATGCCGGATGGATATTAAGCGCATTTTCGCTCATCATTTGCATCATATGGATCGCAAGCTATCAGATCATCGTACATATGGATCCCACCTTCAGCTGGAATCTGGGCTTTTAATGGTTTGACGACTCTTCCGTCGAGCATATCACCATTCCAGTACAAAACTGCACATCACTCAAACTTTTAACAATCACTGCAGCAATAATGCTCGCCAATAAGGCTATGCTTATGAGTACTAAAGACTTGCCTGCCTCATTAAAAAAATGCGGAAATCATGCCATGAAAAAAGCCTCAGCATTGGCCAAGGCCTTAACTATTGAAGCTAATGCTTATTTATTTTCTGTTTGGATATAAGCATTCGCTTTTTCGTTTGCATCGCGCAGAGCGGAATTGACATCCTTTCCTTCCCTGATCACAGCTTGAAATTCTTCTTTTAATATAGCAAACAAGTCAATGTCGAAACGAGAAGGCCGCGGAGTCGGTGCAGGTTTAACGGAAAATACTCCTTTTAGATTCTTGCCTTCAAACAGTCGGGTATCTGCTGCAAACTCATTTTGCAAATCTGGTCTGTCTAAAACGGTCAAATTATAACCGCGGTTCATCTCTTCTTGAACTTCATCGCTGATGAGCGACCAGATGACTTGAAGTGCTGCGTCCTTATTTTCTGCCGTTGGCGGAACCATTAGGGATTGGAATGAAACTTCCCTTCCGTACTGCGGTGTTTCTGCAAATACAGGATGGGCTGCAATATCCCATTCCATACCGCCTCCTTCCTCTTCAAGCGCCGCTAAACGACTCGTAGTTGCCGCGATCCAAGTCGGGAACATGGCCACCGTTTGTTCTTGAAGAACATAGTTCCAACCCCAACTGTAATTTCCGTCATCGCGCACGACTCCCGGAGTGCGATAAAAATCTCTCAGCATTGTAAATACCTTTTGATATGGCTCTGTATTAAACAGCGCTTGCGACCCTGCCTCATTAACCGTCGGTGCAGACAAGCCGCGCACGATCGTCCTTTCAGATCCTGGATCTATCCCAATATACTGAACTCCTTCATCGAGCCGCGTTAAAGACTTAGCAAGATCGAATGTTTCATCCCATGTCATGCCGTCTTTCGGATACTCCACGCCAAAGCGGTCAAAGATATCTTTGTTATAAAACAATA
>CALKAN010000002.1 GCA_937983035.1 uncultured Paenibacillaceae bacterium
CGTAAGCAGCGCCTCCTGCCCGCCTTCGCTGACCGTCGGCCCTGAATAACCGCGCACGACATTCCGCTCAGATCCCGGGTTCAATCCGATATACTGCACGCCTTCGTCCAATCGCGTGACGCGCTTTGCCAATTCAATCGTTTCCTGCCACGTCATGCCGTCTGCCGGATACTCCACGCCGAACCGGTCAAAAATATCTTTATTGTACAACAGAACGCCGTAATTCAATGTATAAGGAATGCTCAACAATTCCCCGGTTTCACTGTATGTCCGAATGGCATCGATCACCTGCGGATGAAAACGATCCAAATCAATATCGTATTCTTTTACAAATGAAGTCATGTCGATGCCGACTTCCAGCGGAAGCAATGTAGCCATATGATAATGCTGCGTCGCCACTAAATCCGGGATTTCCCCTGCAGACAACATATCATACAACGTACGGCCTTTAATGAGTTCAATCGAAATATTCGGATATTTCTCCATCACCGGCCCAAACAGCGCTTGAACGTCATTTTCCGTATTAATCGCCGCATAATGAGAATACAACGTCACCGTAACGGGTTCATTGCTGAAACGAGCCTGAATTTTTGGTTTCTCTTCACTCGTGCTTGCGCCGACGGTTTCACTCGGCTGTTCTTGCTTAGATGAGCTGTTGTCAGGCAAGCCGGCTTCCAGCCCTTGCTCATCTTCCGCATTGCCGCATGCGGCGGCAAACAATGCCAAAACGAACATCATCAAGAACAGCAAACCTTTTTTAATCCCCATATTTGTTTGATGACTCATCATATTGTCCTCCTTTAAACGGTTACTCATTTCAGTCTCGATCACGATGCTCTCTTCCTGCTGCTCGTTTTCTATCCCCCGTTTGCTTCATTTACTTGTCCATTCATTCCACCATCATGCATAGCGAATTTGTTTATCCAGCATGATCACGTTCTTCTCATTGCAAATGACAACGTTTTCCGGAAAGCTTTCACCTCCCTTCAGTCTTTCATCCCTGCTACAAATGAATCGGCACTTCAAAGAAATGATTCATCACCAAACCTGCGGCCGAAACCGATTCATCCGGCGTCTCCGGCAGCATAATCAGCTTGACGTCACGGCTGAAACTGGGAAGCATGTCATATAACCTTTCTTGAATCAGCGGGAAAGCGATCTCCTTCATCTGATCGATCCATTTCCCAGCCAGAAGCACATGATCCGGATTCACTAACGTGATAACATTCCCCAGCGCTTCCACAATGGCATCCGTAATAGTGCCGAACAATGCCTCCGCCTCGCTGTCTTGATCCAGCAGCATCTGATGAAACTGTTCCAGCTCGTAACCGGCATTTCGAGCCAAACCGCTGATGGATGCAAGCGTCGTTAAGCACCCGCTCGTACCGCAGTGGCATCGCAGCGCACGCTCGCCTCGAAAAGCTTTGTAATGACCGAATTCTCCTGCGGTAAATCCCGCTCCGGCATTCAACTGCTTATTAGTCACAATGGCTCCTCCAATGCCATAGTCAAACTTCACCGTCACGTTGTGCTGAGATTGAGCCAGGCTGCCTTTCAAATTTTCGACCAGCGCCAGCAAATTGACGTCATTTTCCAAATAAATCGGCACGTCATATTTGCTCGACAGCTTCTCGCCGAGCGGAAAGTTCCTCCAGCGAAGACCCGGCGAATAGATGATGACGCCCCGTTCTGCATCAACAAGCGCTTGAATGCTGCAACCGATGCCTTGAAGTTTGCTCGGTTCCGGAACCGCTTGCAACAACCTGCTGATCACCTTGTCTATGTACTCCAGCGGGTGATATTCATCTTTATAAACCGGCACTTCTTCAGTGACTTCCATCAGCAAATTGTTTTCAAAATCAAGCAAGGAGCCCCGGATATATTTCACCGCAATCTCAATGCCGACAGCATACAACTGCTTGCTCTTCACAACAAGCGGGATCGGTTTGCGCCCGCCGTTGCTGGACACAGGACTCGTTTCCATCAAAATGTCATCATCGATCAGCCTTTTCACAATATTGGTGATCGTCTGTTGCGTCAGCCCGGTTTTCTCTGCCAGCTCTACTCTGGAAATCGGTCCTTCCGTATAAATCAGCCGCAGCACCTTCTGTTGATTGACCGACTTCATCCACTTGCTGCTCGTTGTTTTTCCCATGATCAACACGAACACCGCTTTCTCTTGCATTGTGAACAGCGCGAAGCCAAGATGCATTAACCGCCTGTTCATTTTAATAAATCAAATTGATTTATTAAGTTTATTTTACTGTAATGCACTTAGAAATATCAAGCATTTTTTTCCTGCAACGCACAACAAAAATATGCGATTAAACAAAAGCAATAAAAAAATAGCAATAAACATCGAAACAACGGACATCATCGAAAAACGGAACATCGGACATTTTCATCGAATCATCAATCGAATCATCAGCGTTCGACAACAAATCAAAAAGTAAAAAAGGGTGTTGACTCAGCACCCTTTTCCATCCAACCTGTTACAACAATTCCTTGCGCAATTCAGCTGGAGACTTCGGCGACAAATAGCCGAGCGGCACGTCAAACGGAGTTTTAGCGCCGGTGACTCCTTCACGCGCCAACTTCGCCGCTGCCCGCGCGTAAGCGACCAAAACGCTGGCCGTAAACTCCGGATTGCTGCTCAGCTTCAAGCCGAATTCAATATTTTGCACATGTTCTTTATTCTTGCCGGTCTTTCCGCTTCTGATCACTAATCCGCCGTGCGGCATGCCGGAATGATCCCGTCTTAATTCTTCTTCAGTGACGAAGTGCACAATCGTTTCATATTCGTCAAAATAGTGCGGCATCGTCTTAATCTCATGCTCAATCTTTGCCAAATCCGCGCCTTCTTCAGGAACGACGTAACATTCGCGAATGTGCTTGTCCCGCGTCGTCAGCTCAGGCGCCTCTCCTGCTCGAATCCGGGCGATCGCCTCTTCGTTCGGAATCGTATATTGCTTACCGTCTTTTACGCCAGGCACTCTGCGCACCGCATCCGAATGACCTTGACTGATTCCTTTGCCCCAGAACGAATAGCCCGTTCCTTCCGGCAAAATGGCTTCCATCAGCAGACGGTTCAAAGAAAACAAACCGGGATCCCATCCGGTTGAAATAATGCTCACGTTCCCGCTTTCCCGCGCTGCTTGATCCATCGCTTCAAAGTATTCCGGAATTTTAGCATGCGTATCATAGCTGTCTACCGTATTGAACATGCGCGCCATTTTCGGCCCTTGTTCCGGAATGTCCGTTGCCGAACCCCCGCACAAAATCATGACGTCAATTTGTTCGCGATAGTTTTCCGCTTCTGCAAGCGGGTATACCGGACTGTCTGTATTTAAATCTTGCGGCGATCTTCTTGAAAAAATGCCAAACAGCTCCATGTCTCGATTTTGCGCAACGGCCAATTCCACACCGCGGCCCAAATTTCCATAACCGGCAATGCCGATTCTAATTCGCTCCGTCACTTCTACCCCTCCATTATGCAAAATTCACGATCACTGTTTCTAATAAAACGAACCATGCATCAAGTTGAACGCAGCCGCATTTTACAGCTTTTTTCATGATAATTTCTTCCTTCTTGCTTGTCAAATGAGCCAAAGGAGCCAAATGACCATTTCCTTTAACTGCCTGATTTAACCATGGGATGATTTGCATAGTTTGCATGTTCCGGTAAAAAGCTATTCTCAAAATTGTTTTCAAATTTAGGGAGGAGTGGATGACAATGGCGCTCAATGCGGCGCAAAAATTAATTCAGAGCCACTTGCTTTCCGGAGAAATGATTCCCGGAACGGAAATCGGGTTGAAAATTGACCAAACATTAACGCAAGATGCGACGGGAACGATGGTGATGCTGGAGTTGGAAGCGATGAACTTGGACCGAGTCCGCACCGAAGTTTCCGCTCAATATGTTGACCACAATATCATTCAGGAAGACAGCAAAAACCCGGATGATCATCTATTCTTGCAAAGCGCCTGCCGACGATTCGGCATCTATTACAGCAGGCCTGGAAACGGGGTCAGTCACCCAGTACATATGCAACGGCTGGCCAAGCCCGGGAAAACGCTG
>CALKAN010000003.1 GCA_937983035.1 uncultured Paenibacillaceae bacterium
CGTAGTCAAGGAGCAAATTGAAAAAGGAGAACTGGGACGGATTTACAATGCGAAAGCCGGACTTTTCCGTCGCAAAGGAATTCCCGGCTGGGGCACATGGTTTACTAGAAAAGAGCAATCCGGCGGAGGTCCGTTGATTGATATCGGCGTACATATGCTGGATTTGGCCCTTCATTTGATGGGCAATCCGAAACCAGTATCCGTTTACGGCTCCACCTATGCCGAATTTGGACCAAGAAAGAAAGGGATTGGCAGCTGGGGAACGCCGAATTGGGAAGGTTATTTTGACGTAGAAGATTTAGCGGTTGCGCTGATCAAAATGGAAGATGGCAGCACGCTAAGCCTCGAAGTAAGCTGGGCTGTCCATATGGATACGGACAATCTTCCGTTCATTCACTTGATGGGAACGGAAGGCGGGGCATCTTTAAAAGGAAACCGCGGCAAATGGCTGACGGAGAAATTCAATCAGCCGTTAGAAACTGAAATCGTTCCGCCGCAAAATGATGAAGGCTCCCGCATCAGACTCAGCCGCCATTTCTTGGAATGCATACGCGAAGGCAAAGAGCCTTGGACATCTGCGATGACGGGACTAACAAACAATTTAGTCTTGGATGCCATTTACGAGTCATCGAAAACAGGCAATGAAGTAAAGATCGACTGGACGCTTTAAATCATCCGCTGAATCGCGCGATGCTGCGCGGATGCAAACAAAAGCAGCCAATGATTTCTTTGAATGAGTGAATGATTTGATCATTTAAAGGAGGGATTCCTTTGCTAAGGGGCTTGACTCAAGCAGGAACAGGTCCGTTCAGCAGCATCGAACAATTTATTTCCTTGGCTGCTGAATACGGCTTTCATGCCATTGACGTTGATGCAAGATCACTGATTCAAGCGAAAGGCTTGGAGGGCGCGAAAGAATTTTTGCAAGAGAAAAATATCGTGCTTGGTTCCATTGGTCTGCCTGTGCAATGGAGGCAGGACGAAAATGCGTTTAAAGACAGCTTGCCGCAATTAGTGGAAAGCGCTGCAGCGGCAGCAGCTTTGGGCTGCACTCGATGCTGCACTTATATTTTGCCTTCTACGGATTACAAACCTGCGCATTTCATGGCATTGGCAACTCGAAGAATCGCTGTTTGCGCGAGTATTTTAGATGCTTACGGAATAAAGTTAGGGCTGGAATTTGTCGGCCCCCATCATCTGCGCACACAGTGGAAATATCCATTCATATGGACGATGGAAGAAACGCTGGACTGGATTGATGCGATTGGGGCGCCGAACATCGGATTGCTTCTTGACGCTTACCATTGGCATACGAATGAAATGACTGTCCAAGACCTGCTGAACTTAAGCGCTGATCAAATCATTCATGTTCACATCAATGATGCGCCGGATGTGCCGGTTTCGGAAGCACTCGACAACGGCCGCGTCTATCCGGGAGAAGGCATCATTGATTTGGCCGGATTCCTGCAAGCTTTGCATCAAATCCATTACGACGGCATTGTTTCGCAAGAAGTGCTGACAACAGCGAAAACAGACAGCACTCCTGAAGAGCG
This sequence comes from uncultured Paenibacillaceae bacterium, assembly GCA_937983035.1. Classification (GTDB taxonomy): domain Bacteria; phylum Bacillota; class Bacilli; order Paenibacillales; family CALAME01; genus CALKAN01. The sequence continues at coordinate 1,554 of CALKAN010000003.1, forward strand.
GATGGCTCGCTCCAAAGCCGGATTCGATCGAGTGTTCAAAGAAGCCGGATTAATGTAACCATCCATTGATGCAGTGAAAAGTCTGGTTCGAATGACAAACGAGAACCCTTCTCATCAGCGATTCGGACCAGGCTTTTCTCAGTTGCTTCACCTCCTGCATCAAGCGTGCATAGGCATTGCTTTTCATCTTTCATCAACCGATTTTCATCCGCAAAAAAGAAATCGCTTTCATCTTGATGCTGCATTCCGCTGAACAATATCCATTGGAATGAAAAGCAAGCAACAAGGGTATACTTTATAGACAAAAGTTTCATAGTTTTTTATTCTCCAATGATGAGCGTTGGATTCACAATGATCAAACCAACGATAAAGTCAGGTGAAAGCAATGTCGGCAAACATATTAATCCTTACGGAAGAATTCGGTACAGGCCATATTAAAGTTGCTGAAGCATTAATGCAGAGCATCTCTCAACTGGAACCTTCCATTACGACGCAAATGATTGAACCCGCCAAACTGCTCCGGCCGAATACATCCTCTTTCATCATTCGCTCATACAAAAAAATGATCATGAATTGCCCCCAGCTTTGGCGATTCATCTATACTAAAGCAACTTATCCGTATTTTATGCAACAAATTATTTACCATTTGTTTCATCGAAACATTGAGGAAATCGTTCAACGCTTTCAGCCTGATTTAATCATTTGCACTCATCCTTTCAGCACTTCCTCCATCGCTCGCATGAAACGGTTGGGGCATCACATTCCGCTTTGCGCTGTCATCACTGATTTGCACGCCCACCATGTCTGGGTGCAGCCAGAAGTGGATTTGTATATCGTCTCTCACAACGACGTGCGCAAACAGCTGATTGACAGAGGCATTCGACCTGACTCCATTGCAGTAACAGGAATGCCTATTCGACTTCATTTTTGGGAAAAAAACAGCAAATGGGAAGCCAGAAAAAAACTGAACCTCAAAAACATGCCGACGATTGCCATTATGGGCGGCGGCTGGGGAATCGGCAAAATGAAAGAAATCGCCTATGCATTATTAAAATGGATCGATTCGATTCAAGTGCTGATCTGCACCGGCACGAATGAGACGTTAAGGCGTTCCTTGACCAAAGATGAATCATTGCGTCATCCTCATATTACGATCGCCGGGTTTGTTGAACGCATCGACTGCTGGTTCGATGCCGCAGACTTGATGATTACAAAACCGGGAGGCATTACGATATTCGAAGCAATAACAAAAGGAGTGCCGTTGCTGCTTTATGATCCCATCCCTGGTCATGAAGAATACAATTGCCATGTTCTCGTCAACGCCAAGTTAGCGATTCAAATCAAAGAAATGAAGGACATGGATCATTGGATTGAAAAACTTGTGTTTTCCCCTTCCACCTACGACGACTGGAAAGCGAGAATGACACAATTTCAAAAAGGAGCGAATCCGCTGGCAGGAGCTCAGTCTGTTCTTCAGCTCCTGAGTCAGACAACCAGGCTGCCCGTTTCAGATCATCGCCCATCGGTCAGCTTGAACAAATTTATCGAACACCAATAAATGCGGAACTTGAAATTTTTATCTTCGTAACCGATTCTCCATATATCTGTAAAATTTACTGCCTCATTGTTTGTTATACTGTATGTATACACCATCGAATGATCAATGAAAGCAGGGATCGATTTGAAAATTACAGTAACGAATGAAGCTGCAAAATGGTACAAAGAAGAAATGGCGCTTTCTGACGGGGACTATTTGCAATTTGTTGTCCGACTATACGGCCAAAGCATTCATCCCAACTATTCGTTAGGCATTGAAAAATCGGATCCGCTTCATATTTCGATTCAAACGGAAGTGGAAGGCATCATCTTTTATTTCGAAAAAGAAGACGACTGGTTTATTAAAGATTATCATCTTACCGTCTCATTGGACGGCGATGAACCGGCATTTCATTTCGAACCGATGGCATAATGCCTTTAACATCCCCCGTTTGACCCTGTTCACAAGGAAAACCAGGCTGCTGATTCAGCAGCCTGGTTTTATTTTCACGCCTGTCTTCATTCATGAAACGGACACAAGTTCTTGTTGCTCCTCTGCCATCATCGTTAAATGATAAGCGTCTCGAGCCATAATAATTTCTTCGTTCGTCGGGATTACCATTACTTTCACCGGAGAAAACTTGCTGGAAATCAATCTCTCGCCCTGTCCTTCCCAATTCGCTTCCCGGTCTAAATAAACCCCTGCAAATTCCAATCCTTCGCATACTTTCTCGCGAATTTGCGGGCTGTTTTCCCCGATTCCCGCCGTAAAGATCAAGCCGTCGGCGCCATTGAGACGAGCAAAGAAAAGTCCGATAAATTGATGCAGCCGAGCCACGAACAAGTCAAGTGCCAACTGCGCCCGTTCGTGTCCTTTCTCAGCATGTTCCAAAAGCACGCGCGCATCATGGCTGAGGCCGGATACGCCGAGAAGTCCGCTTTGATTGTTCAATATATCTACAGCTTCTTTATCTGTCATTCCTTCGACT
>CALKAN010000004.1 GCA_937983035.1 uncultured Paenibacillaceae bacterium
ATTCAGCAACCAGACGGCGCTCATGCGGACTTCAGACGGCGGGATGGCTCGAATTAATGAATTTCGGCGCGTCGGATGGTGGGGCAAGTCTAGCAGCAATCCGCTGAGCATATTCGGCACGAAAGCGTGTTTCGAGGAAAATTGCGGCGGACAATATTGGACGGAACTGGAACGAAACGAAGTGCAAGATTTATCGGAACTGCTGGAGTGCAAGCGAAGCTATCGGCCGGATTCCTCGCTGGAGCATCTGCACGAAGTGCTGCAAAAAGATTTTAACAGTTCGATGAGCAAAGTCCACCCCGTCTGGCGTCTGCCTGCCTCTTACGCCGGTTTGCGAAACGGACATTTAGGCTCTCACCAATTTCTGGCCGATGATTTTGTGAAAGCGGTGGTTAAAAACCAATTGCCTCCTAATCATGTGTGGGATGCAGCAAAATATTGCGCGCCCGGTCTGGTCGCACATGAATCCAGTTTAAACGGGGGCGAAATGATGGCCGTTCCCGACTTTGGCGATCCGCCGAACGATTGGGAGCTTTTGAACCCGGATGAAAAAATATAATCAGTTGCAATCGGAGCATATGTCATGAATCGATCAACTAAACAAGGAGGATTTTGCCTATGAAAAAATTGGCGGTCTTTTTGGGTTTCATGTTGTGCCTTTTGATGATGTCTGCTTGTGCAGGGACAACAGACCAGCAGCAGACAACGACCGTTAATGCTCCCCAGGCTTCAAAGGAGAATGAGAAGGAGGCGCCGTCAGCAACAAGCAATGAACCCGTAGAAATGATCTTGTCCTCACATATTCCGATCAATGAAGAATTTGACCGTCTTTATATTGAACCGATGAAGGAAGCGCTTCCGCATATTACGCTCAATGTCGTTCCCGGAGTCAGTCTTGCCGATATTGACCAATATATTGCTTCTGGACAAACCCCTGATTTGTACATCACTTACAACGGCAACATCCCGGAATTTTTCAAGCGAGGCATGTCCTATGACATGGCAGAAGAGTTTAAGAAGCATAATATCGACCTCAGCCGATTTCAAGAAAATTACATGGATGACATCAGATATGCAGTCGTAGGAGAAGAAGGGCTTTACGGACTTCCTTTCTCCACAACCTTCCATGCTTTATATTACAATAAGGCGATCTTTGATAAATTCGGAGTCAGCTATCCGACAGACGGCATGAATTGGGACGAGGCGATTGAATTGGCTGCCAAGGTGACCCGGTTTGAAGACGGCATGCAATACCGCGGTTTTGATTTCAATGACATTACGCGATTAGCCCAGCCGCTTGGATTGGTATATGTCGATATGGAAACCGAGAAGGCAAACGTGACGACGGAAGAATGGTTAAAAGTGTTTCAGCTTGGACTGCGGTTTGCTTCAATCCCCGGCAATGAACCGCATGCTGAAAGCAAATATAACGGCATTGGCGGATTCATGCATACGCAAAATATTGCGATGTATATGGATATAAACCGTTTCTCCGAATTGGCGGCAGCGGAAGATTTGGACTGGGATGTCGTGCAGCATCCTTACTATGATGAACAGCCGAACACATTTGGCAATGCCAGCGTATATTTTATCGGCGCCTCGCAGACGACGAAACATATAGATGCAGCGATCCAAGTGATCGACTTTTTTACATCGGATGAAGTTCAAATGAACGTATCTAAAACAGGGTATGTTTCTCCTTTAAAAAGCGAAGAAGTAAAAGCAGTATTTGCGTCTGACAATCCATTGCTGGAAGGCAAGAACGTGACTGGCGTTTTAAAAAGCAGGCCGGTGCAGTATCCTATATATTTGTACCGCAGCTTGAGCGAACAAATTATCAGGGCCAAATTCAAGGAAGTGCTAAGCGGAACGCTCGATCCGAATACGGCTTTGAAACAAGCAGAAGAAGAAATTGATCAAGCGATCGAAGTCGAAAAGAGAGCACAAAATAACTAATGGCTGTTTGAATGGGCTTATCATGATTTGAACAGAACTTGACTTTGCTTGCTGAATATGCATGCGCTTTCATTTGCTTGTTATAAAACAATGTTTTATGAGCAAGGCAGTTATAGTAATTATGCGAAGCACATATACTTGTATGAAAGAAGCAAGCATGCTTGACATAACAGGGAAAAAGGCCATCAGGAAAGAGGTTGTCCCGTGAAGCGGGTCCTTTATCTTATTTTCATTTTGTTGTATTTAGCAGTTACCTTGTTTGGACTGGGGCCTGTATTGCTGGCAGACGGCACCATGCAAGAAAGAATGATGACACTGGCTGTTGTATTGCTTCTGTATGTGATAATTACATGGGCTTTAGTTTGGACGGTGCGCAAGAATCGAAAGTAATTGAAAAGAGGCAGTTCCTATGGATTAGGACTGTCTTTTTTTCTTAGACAATGATGTCATGCGAGAAGGTTTTTCTGGAAACTTGTGGAATAATGAAAAGAGAATTTTAGCAAAGCTTAGACGTGCTGAGATGATGGATGTTGAAACAATGTAAAAAGTTTATGAAATGAAGGTGATCAACATGTCCAAAGTAAAGATTGCGATGATTGGAACCGGCAATATTTCACATTCCCATGTAAAGCGATTGTTGGAAACCGGGGAAGCGGACATTGCGGCTTTGTCCGATCCGAGCGAGTCGAACCGCCAGCGAGTAAAACAGACGTTTAAGCTTGATGATGCGGCCGAATTTGACAGCCATGCAGACATGCTCGAGCAGATCAAGCCGGACGGGGTGGTCATTTGTTCCCCGCATGCGCTGCATTATCGCCAGGCGATGGATGCGCTTTCCGCCGGCTGCCATGTGCTCGTCGAAAAACCGCTGACGTGCACGTCCGAAGCGGCGAAGAAACTGATTCAGGAGGCTGAACGTGCGGGAAAAGTGCTGCAAGTTTCGTATCAGCGGCATTTTCTTCCGGTGTTTAAGTACATGCGTTCTGTCATCCAATCTGGGAAAATCGGCCGCATCACTTCCATTACGGCATCGCTTTATCAAGATTGGAAAGATTCGCAGAAGGGGATGTGGCGGCAAGATCCGAAATTGTCGGGCGGCGGCATGCTGCTCGATTCCGGCAGTCACATTATTGATGTATTGCTGTGGACGACCGGCCTGACTCCGGTTGATGTCAAAACGAATTTGCAGCAGCACGATGCGCCGGTCGAAATTGATACGTTTACGACGCTGCGGTTCAAGGAAGGAGCCGTTGGCAGTTTAAATATTGTCGGCAAAGCCCCGCGGGGCAGCTTTGTGGAGAAATATGCCGTCATTGGTGAAAAAGGCGGCATGTTCTATGACGAAGGCAAAATTGTTTTGCACCGGGACGGCGCGGAACCGGAAGTGCCTCAGCTTCCCCCGGCAGATCACAATCCTGACAAAAACTTTATACGGGCGATTCGGGGAGAGGAAGAAGTGTCCGTTCCTGGAGAGTATGCCTTGAGAGTGCTGCAGCTGACGGAAGCGATTTATCAAGACGCCGGCTACAGACCTTTTGCGCCGAAAGACGAGATGGGATGATTTAAAGTCCCATCTCTTCTGCTATGAGCTGATAAGACCGCAAGCGCGCTTCATAGTCGTGCGCAATCGTCACAAGCATCAACTCGTCCGTGCCGAAACGATCCTGAAGTGCGTGCAGCTGATGCTTCACTTCTTTCGGAGTGCCGATGATCATCTTTTTCTTCATTTCCTCCATCTTCTTCTGCTCAGCATCCGAATAAGGGTAATTTTTCGCCGTCTCTGCCGTCGGCACACCTTCCGCACCTTCTCCTTTTTCCTGCAAAACTTGCCATAAACGAACGCTTAGGCTGAGTTCTTCGGCTTTTTCCGTTGTTTCTGCGCAAATGACCGATACAGCCGCAAGCGATTTGGGACGGTCATTTTGTTTGCCGGGCATAAAACGTGCCTTGTACTCCCTAATGATTTCAGCTCCGCTTTGTTCGCTCATAAATTGCCCGAACGCATATGCCAGCCCTTTCTCTGCGGCAAGATGCGCGCTCTTGATGCTTGTGCCCAGCATCCATGCTTCCGGTGGTTCAGGAGGCACCGGGGCTGCAGTCACTTTCGCAAGCGGATGGTCTTC
>CALKAN010000005.1 GCA_937983035.1 uncultured Paenibacillaceae bacterium
GCGTCATTTGCCGGAATCGATCGACGAGCTTGGATGAGGGTGAGCCATGCGCGGGATTTTGCTGTAGAAAAATACCGGCGGCGTAGAATCGTGCATGGATCTTTGTCCGAGGTGGAATATACTGGCGGTGAAAGCGATGCATGTATCGAAATCATCGCGTCAACTTCATGAAACGCGCTTTAAGTTTTTGAATGTGGAAAAAGGAGGCGGAAATTGTGAACGCAACATTCGAGCAAGAAGCAGTGAAAGCGGTTTGTTCTGTAAATGGTCTCGTCTGTTTTTGGGATTTTCAGGAGCCGGCAGGGGAAAATCGCATCGCCAAAGGCGCCTGCTCCTATGCGCTCCGGGAAGGAGGTGAGCCTGTACCTAGAGCGGAAGAAGGCATTTTTGGCCCGTATTCAGCAGATTTTCAAGGAAAGCAATGGTTCGAGATGTCTCCCGATGAATGTCCGGCGTTAAATTTTTCCGGGAAAGATGTTGAGCTGACGGTGATGGCTTGGATCAAATGGAGAAGCAGCGAAACGACGGGCTGTCAGGCTGTGGCGGGAATTTGGAATGAAACGATGAAGAAAAGACAATATTGCTTGTTTTTAGATTTAAGAATTTGGGACAGCAAACATCAAGTGTGCGGCCATGTGTCTGCTGAAGGCGGACCGACGCCCGGTTTCCGTTATTGCATGACAAGCGCCATTGGCAGCACGCGCGTAGATGATGCGTGGCATCTTGCGACATTCACCTATGACGGAGAGCATGCCAAAGTTTACTTGGATGATCAGTTGGACCAGCGGGATCAGTACAACCCGTTTTATTATCCGGACGGCCTTTATGACGGCGGCTCGGAGCGAGCGGATTTCACGGTCGGAGCCGTGGACCGTTCCAACGAGATCGGAAACTTTTACAACGGATTGCTCGGAGGGCTTGCTGTCTTCAATCGGGCATTGACCGCGGCCGAAATTGCCCGTTTGCATGAAAAGACGCTGTCTTCTCGGCGGGCAGCCGGTGATCAAACGGTTCGTTAACAAGGCAGAAATCGTTCCAGTGAATGGTCGTTCGCAGTGCGTCATGCGCTGTTTCGTTTGATGAGAAGTCGGCTGTGCATGAATCATTGAAATGATTTTTTAATTCGGAGGGATCAATATGCAAATCGGTTTGGCAGAAGTGAACATTACGCCGCCGCTGGGCATGCAAGTTCCAGGTTACGGCAGCATGAAACGTCCGGCGTCAGGCGTGAAAGATGAACTGATGACGAAGGCGATGGTGATCGAGTCTAAAGGGCAAACCCTTGCTTTTATCGTGTTGGATATTCTCAGTTTAGAACGCGATATAAGCCAGGCAATTCGAAAGCGCGTCCATGAGTTTACCGGAATTCCCGAAGAAGCGATCATGATCTCATGCACGCATACGCATACGGGTCCGCCGCGTCAAATGGCCGAATCCGACGATGCTTACTATGAAGTTTTGGTGCAAAAATCGGCCGATGCAGCCATTATGGCGCATTCGCGCAAAGTGAAAGCAAAGATCGGTTTCGGACGAGGATATGAAGATACCGTTGCGTTTAATCGGCGCTTTTTCATGAAGGACGGCACCGTCATGACAAACCCGGGAATCCTCAATCCCGATATTGTCCGGCCGGAAGGACCGATTGACCCTGAAATTACAGTTATGCGGATTGATGATGAAAATGGGAACCCGCTCGGCATCGTCAGCAATTACGCTTTGCATACAGATACCGTAGGAGGCAACGAATACAGCGGTGATTTTCCGGCATATATCAGCCGCATTGTGAAGAGAACGTACGGCGAGCATGTCGTCAGCATCTTTTTCCAAGGGGCTTCCGGCAATATTAATCACATCGATGTCAGCGGCAGAAACTTGGACCAGCCGCTTCCCGACTATATCCGAATCGGGGAAATTCTCGGTCATGAAATTTGCAAAGTCCGCAATAAAATTAAAGCAGATCTCGAAGATGTGAACTTGTCTGTGGAAAGCCGCATCGTTGAAGTATCGGAACGGAAACTGACCGAAGCGGAAGTTGCTTGGGCGCGTGAAAGATTGGAAGCTCTTGCCGGCATGAAAGAAGAAGAGATGTCGCTGCGCCAATTGTTGGACAGATCGTTTGCGATGAATCGATTGCGCGTGTATGATCAACCGGTGCCTGTTCATTCTTATGAGATTCAAACGGCAGCGATCGGTGATTTGGCTGTTTGTGCGCTCCCGGCTGAAATATTCGTTGAATTCGGAATGGAAATAAAAAAGAATTCGCCGTTTGAATATACGATGATCAACGAATTGTCGAATGGGTCGGGCAATGGCTACGTTTGCACGCGTGAAGCGTATGAAAATGGCGGATATGAGCCGACTGGTCACAGGTTTGCCGTTGAAGCCGGGGAAATTTTCGTGAACACAACGATGGAGCTGCTTGGCAACTTGCGTCAGAAAGAGGAAGCTGCGGCGAAATAATTGCAGGAACAGCATAACTGGGGACGTTGATGTCCTCTCTCCGGTTTGCATGCATAGGGGGATCTCAGGCAGAAAACAGGATTGATGTCATTTGCATTGAAAAAGCCTCGAGATCCCTCTAAATTTTCTTGCATGACATTGATCGTCTTGTCCGCGCTTTTTATTCATCAAGCATTCAAAGCGATGACTTCTTGTGCTGTTAAATACCGCAAATCATAATTCATCAGCGATCTTTCAACCCTCTCAGCGTTTCATCCTATTGTTCGATCATTTCATTTGCAACATCCATAAAATCTGGATTGATTCCTTCCGGCAGTTTCATCTTATGATAGTTTTTAATGACGATCTCGTCCCCTCTTAATGAAATATTTACCGTATCCCCTTGTATAATACCTCACTTCATAAATCGTTTCGTTATCGTAATGCCGAGACTATTCCGGTCTTTGATCATTTGACTCACAAACTTTTGAAGAAATTTACGTTGAAAATAGGCATCATTTGACAGCTTTGACTGGACCAGCGCTCTTTGTTTGGAGGTTGTTCGGATTGCCTTGGTTTCCGGCGTACCATACTTTGACTGGACCAGCGTTCATTGTTTAGGTTTATTCACTCAGACGCGGCATGAAAGTCCTTTAATGTCCAGATCGACCATCTTTTTGGCGCAATCAGCCATGATATCGCTTTCTTTCCTTTCATATAATGGAACTTGGAATAGATTCATTTTTCAGAATAATAAAAAAGATGCAATGAGTTGCTTGGCAGCGACAGCGGAAGTTGAACATACGCGATGAATGTACTTGAAACGAAGCAGAAAGAGCAGCGTTGGAATGACCCATGCATAAGTTCGATGCAAGAATGATCAGTGAAGAAAAAAATGAGGAGGAAAACAGATGAAAAAATTGAAAGTCGGCGTTGTCGGGACAGGAAATATCGGGAGCATTCATGCGGACGTTTACATGAGCAATACGAATGTGGAATTGGCGGCGGTTTGCGACGTGGTGAAGGAAAAAGCGGAAGCGGCGGCAGCGAAGTACGGCGCGCGTGCATTTGGCAGCGTTCGGGAAATGCTTGAAAGCGGCATCGAATTGGACGCTTGCAGCGTCACGACAAAAGGCGAGGAAAATGGCAGCGAGCATTATGAACCGACGATGGAGCTGTTGAATGCAGGCATTGCGGTATTGGGCGAAAAGCCGATCTCCAACCGCCTCGACGAAGGGGAGGAGATGGTGGAGCTGGCGCGGAAAAAGCAAATTCCGTATGCGATTAATCTGAACCATCGCTTTACGCCGGCAGCGATTCGCGCCAAAGAGTGGATTGATTCAGGACGGCTGGGACAGCTGCATATGATCAACATGCGGATGTGGATCAACAATCCAGTCGAGTCTTCTCCGTGGTTTCATTTAAGAGCGCTGCATCCGCATTCGTTTGACGTCATTCGTTATTTCTGCGGAGACGTGAAGAAAGTGGCTGCCTTTATGATGAAAGGGGAGGGGCGCACGATCTGGTCCAATGCGCAGATTATTATGCAGTTTGAAAATGGCGCCATCGGCAATTTGACCGGAAGCTATGACGCCGGCAAAAGCTACGGGCTGGAATTGTGCGATGTTGTCGGCTCCAAAGGGCGCTTTGTGTTGGAAGATGCATGCGAGCATTTGACGTTCTACCCGAGAAACAGCATCGAAACCGAGACGTACAGCTACTTGGGCGGCATGCGTTCCTTCAGCGAAACGTTCAAAAGCCGGATCGATGATTGGATTGATCAGTTGATCGCAGGGGTGCCCCATGACCAAATCAACGGCTCTGGAGAAGATGCATTGAAAGCACAGCGAATCATTGAAGCAGCGATCAAGTCATTCGAAACGAATACGGTTGTAGAGGTAGATGATATCACTGCAAACGCAGCGGAGGTGCGGGGATGATTAAGCTGGGCGTCAACTCGGTATTGTTTAAGGAATTTGATTTTGCAACAGCGGTGCGTCACATCGCGGCATGCGGCTACGACGGCGTCGAGATTGCGGCGATTCAAGGCATGTGTGAGCATCTTGATTTAAACCGGTGGAAGGAACAAAAAGATGAGCTGCAATCGATCGTTCGCGATGACGGACTGGAATTTCTGTCGATGGAATTCGGAGCCGTTCATGATGAGCAGCGCTTGTATGAGGCGTTTGCGGCAGGAGCGGAGATCGGCATCCCGATCGTCAACATCGGACCTGGCGGAAAGATGGATGACGAAGCGGAACTGCAGCGCACGATTGCCAATATTGCCAAGTGGTCGGAGAAGGCGGAATCGATGGGAGTGACGCTCTGCGTCAAGGCGCATGTCAATCAAGCGGTTTACAATACGCCGACGACGCTGAAGATGATGGAAGGCGTCTCTTCGCCCGCATTCGGAGTCGATATGGACCCGAGCCATATTCACCGCGCTGGGGAAAATGCAGAAGAAGCGCTGGCAGCGGTCATTCAGCGGGTGCGCCACATTCATATTCGGGATTGCAAAGGAAGGGAAACCGGACCTGGACCGATCGAGCTGCAAGCGTGCGGACGAGGCGACATCGATCTGTACGCCTATTGCAAAGCGATGGTGGAGGGCGGTTATGACGGCCCTGTATGTCTCGAGGTCATCGGGTCCGGCGCTGAGCATTCGCTGGCTCAAGTGAGCATCGTAGCCGCGGAATCTTACGGATATTTGAATGCTTGTCTTAAACAATTAGGGGCTCGCTGAAGCTGCGGGCCGCATAGGGAGGAGAAATGGAACATGGCAAAGAAAAAACCGAACATCATCTTGTTTGGCATTGACAGTTTGCGCAGGGATCACATGAGCTGTTACGGCTATCATCGGCTCACGACGCCGCACATGGATAAAGTTGCAAGGGAAGGCGTGTTGTTCGAGCAGCATTTCAGCCCGAGCATTCCGACGACGCCAGGGTATGCGTCCATGTTAACGGGAATGGACTGTTTCGGCACGGATGTCGTTGCGCTTCGGCATAAAGGACCGCTCGGCAGCCATGTCAAGACGCTGGCGGAAGTGCTCGCAGAGCATGGGTATCAGACGACGAGCGTCGGTTTTTCCGGCAATCCGTCTGCGCGCGGGTTCCAAAACTATTTGGAATACGAATCTTGGCACCCAGACGAGACAGGCCGCACGCCGAAAGCCGAAAATTTGAATGAAGTGACGATTCCGGAGTTGAAGCGGCTCGCGAAAGACGGACAGCCTTTCTTCTTGTTCCTGCGCCACATGGATCCGCATTCGCCATATTTGCCGCCGAGACCGTTTGAGCGAATTTTTTATGACGGGGATGAATTTGATCCGAACAACAAGTCGATGGAACCGGTGTATGCTTTTAAGCCGTTCGCTGATTTTATAAAATCTTGGGTGCCGGAAGGCGTAACCGATCATGAATATGTGACCGCGCAATATGATGGAGCGATCGCGTACATGGACGCCTGCATTCAAAACATTTTTGCAACGGTGGAAAGTCTCGGCATCGAGGAAGAAACGATCGTCATTATCACTTCTGACCACGGTGAAACGCTGTACGAGCACGATTGTTACTTCGACCATCATGGTTTGTACGAAAATACGCTGTCCGTGCCGCTTATTATTAAATTTCCTGGAAAAGTGCCGGCGGGCAAAAGGGTTTCGGACATGACTCTCATTCAAGACATCATGCCTACGATTTTAGAACTGGCCGGCATCGATGCCGGAATAGATTTTGACGGACGCAGCCTCGTGCCCCTCATTGAAGGGCGGCCGCTTCCGCGGGAGACGGAAATGTACATTACGGAATGCACCTGGATGCGCAAGCACGGATGGCGGACGCCGGAATGGAAGCTGATCGTCGCTTTGGAACCGGATTTTCATTTCAAGCCGCAAATCGAGCTGTACAATTTGCTGAAAGATCCGCTGGAGCTGAGCAATGTGGCAGAGCAGGAGCCGGAAGCAGCGGCGTGGCTGAAAGGGAGAATGGAAGCGCATATTGCCAAGCGCGAGAAAGAGACGGGTCGAACGAATCCGATGTACACGAACTTGGGCTGGCACGGCAAAGGCGACAAGCCGTTTGCTTCCTCGCAGGAAGCTTATGACAATCTATATATCGGATCGATTTCGACGGCGCGTTCTTTGCAAGCGAAAGAGGAGAAAGACAAAGAGAAGGAAAGCGAGTCATCGATGGCGAAAAATAAAGCATAATTGCGCAGGTGTCTTTGAATTGAAGCTAAAATTGGGGGAACTGCGATGAAGATCATCTTTATTTCATTGGACACGCTGCGTGCCGGAAAGCTTGGCTGTTACGGATACGACCGCCCGACCAGCCCTTGCATCGATCGAATTGCAAGCGAAGGCGTGCTGTTTGAGCGTGCTTATGCTGCGGATATTCCGACAGAAGCTGCGCATACGAGCATTTTTACGGGGAAAATCGGACTGACAACGGGCGTTGTTTCGCACGGATCTGACTTGACCTGCTTGCCTAAGACGATGGCTTGGCTGCCGACGCTGCTGAAACATGCGGGCCTTGCGACAGCCGCCGTGGACAATTTGTACCAGCTGAAAGAATGGTTTGCGAGAGGATACCGCTATTACATCAACAGTTCGGGCAAGCAGCGTCATATTGACGGCCGCACGGTGAACGATTTGGCGATGGAGTGGCTGCGCCAGCATAAAGACGAGTCCTTTTTTCTGTTTTTGCATTATTGGGATCCGCATACGCCGTATTTGCCGCCGGAAAAGTACATTTTCGACTTCTATCCTGCGGACAAAGATCCGTACGATCCGCGCAACCGCAGCATGGATGAAGCCTACAACCATATTGCTTATCCATTTTTTAAGTATCATCATTACGATTTGCTTGGGCCTGTCACGGATGCGGAATATTACAATGCGCTTTATGAAGCGGAAATCCGCTATTTGGATGATTTGCTGGCAGAGCTTGACCAATGCTTGGAGCAGTTGGGCATCCGCGACGAAACGATGCTCGTTCTGTTCGGCGATCACGGCGAGAGCATGACCGAACATCAAATCTATTGGGATCATTGCGGGTTGTATGAGACAACGGTGCACATTCCGCTGATCATCAGATGGCCTGGCGTCATCCCGGCCGGCACCCGGGTTGAGGGATTCGTTCAACATGCGGATTTGATGCCGACGATGTTGGAAGCCGTGCAAATGTCAGTGGAGAAAGGGGCGGCAAGCGGCGGAAGCGAGCTGGATCTGGACTGGCTGCAAGTGCCGGATGATTTGGACGGACGAAGCTTGTGGCCTTGCATTCGCGGGGAAGCGCGCGGGACGCTGGAGCAAGTATACTTGAGCGAGTGCGCTTGGCAGGCGGCCCGCGGCATCCGAACCGAGCAATATAAATATATTCGCACGTATGACGGGGGACCGTACGTCCGCCCCCGCCATGAATTGTACGATTTGCGTCATGATCCCGAGGAGCGGGTCAATTTAGCCGATCAATTGCCTGACGTGGCTGCGGCGTTTGAGCAGCAATTGGAACGATGGGTGGCCGGCAAACTCGGCGGCAGACCGGATCCGATGATGGTGCAGCTTGAAACGGCAGGATTGCCTTTCCGCAAACGGATCGAGGCGATTCTCGGCAATGTCGGCATGACTTGGGAAGAATGGATGCGAAACCCGCAGCGCGAGCGATTTGATGAAAAGTTACGGCAGTTTAGAAAAGCGGCGGTGAAACAGAAGTAACAATATTGATGCGCATTCACATGCAGTTGAATTGCAACACGGGATAGACGATTAACGGAGGGATGGCGATGAACCGTTTGAAAAGCAGTGCATTCATGGACGAGCAGTTTCCTTTTTACATTGAACGCATCGTGCACGATTATTTGCATTATCCGTCCATGCACGACCATGATTTTGTGGAGTTTGTCTATGTGGTCAGCGGGGAAGCGAAGCATTGTTTCGGGGATGAACAGTATGCGATTCAGTCCGGCGACGCCTTCTTTGTTAATCCGGGGGAAGAGCATGCGTATGCATTCGAGCCGGGGCAGTCGATTGAAATCATCAATTGCTTGTTCCTGCCGTCGCTCATTCATGATGCGCTGCTGAAAGAACTGGGAATATCGCAATCGATGGATTACTTTTATGTCCATCCTTTTCTGAACAACGAAGAACGGTTTCATCATCGCTTAAATTTGCGGGGGCACGAAGCGGCAGTCGTGCAATCGATCTTGGAAAATATGATCGCAGAGCAGACGCATCGTTATCCCGGGTATGATAAATTGATTCGGCTGCGGATGGTTGAGCTGCAAATATTGCTCTCCCGGTACTACAGCTTTCAACAGCAGCTGCAGCAGAACGGGCGTCAAAGCGAGCGGGATATGACAGTGAAGCGCATCCGCGGCTATTTGGAGCGGTATTACAATGAAAAGATCACATTGGACAATTTATCTTCCATCTTTAATATTAGTGTTCGGCAAATGAACCGGTTGATGAAAGAAGAAACGGGAGCCAGCGTCATCGAATGGCTGCATCAGATCCGCATTGAGCGGGCGAAGCATTATTTGTCAAAAAATGGTGAAAAAGTGGTCACGGTCGCCAATATGGTCGGTTATGACGATCCCGCCTTTTTCAGCAAATTGTTTACGCGCATGGTCGGCATCCCGCCTGGGAAGTACCGAAGAGAAACGGCAGTGAACCAGTTAGAGCAGGGAATCGGGGAGAAAAATTAGTTTTGGTTTATTGTTCAGCGGATATTTTTTGACCCATAAGGCGAAAAATGGGGACGCTGGTGACCGGCGTAAAGAGCGGTAAGCATGGAATGCGTGGCAGTTTTGCAACAATTGTAACATTTCTTTCGATCTGGACGCCAATGTCCATATAAAAACGGGAATGAAGCTTTAACGGCTGTTCCCGTCTTTTTTTTTCTGAAGGCGCAGTGATGATCATGTCATGCAATTTGTTCACCCGTGCCGCTTGCGAGAGATGCATCTCGAAAATATATTTAGATTCTTATCCGATGAAAACGATAATAGAAATCGCTTACATAAGATTGTACACAATAGACCTGCCATGCCTAAAATCATTTGGATAAATTTTGAAAACGAAAAGGAATCTGAAAGGTTTTCAAGAATATATTTGGTATTCTTTGTTCAATCAATCATTCAAATCATAATGCCCAGGAGGGATGGAGGATGAAACATCGATTGTTTTGGCTCGTGTGCATTGGAATGGCTGTGTTGCTGGCATTGTTTGGATGTTCGCAAGATGAGAATGCTCCTGCTTCATCCAATGCACCGGAAAACAGCAGTTCGGCTCAACCGAGTCAAAGCGCGCAGCCGAGCCAGCAAGCCGACTTGCCTGAAGAAGATGCAGAACCGGTTACGCTCAGGCTGCACCAAAGCGGAAGCTATTTGTTTGAGGAAGATTTTAGATTGTTGATTGAAGAGCCTTTGAAAGAAAAATATCCGCACATTACGGTGGAAAACGTCGTTGGCGGAGGCAACTTGGAACAGCTTTACACGAAGAGCGAGACGGTTGATTTTTGGGTGACATGGGACGGGTCGCTGGCACAATTTATCCATTTGAATGCTTATATGGACTTGGAGCCGATGGCAAAAAAATATAATTGGGACTTAGACCGGTTTGATGAAGGCGCTCTCAATGCGATTCGAAACGTGTCTGAAAAAGGCGAATTGTATGCGCTTCCGTATGCCGTCAATTTCAATGCGCTGTATTACAATCTGGACATTTTCGATGAATTCGGCGTCGAGTATCCGCCGGACGGCTTGACATGGAGCGAAACGATCGACTTAGCGCGACTTTTGACAAGAGAAGAGGGCGGCGTGCAATATTATGGGTTGTACCATGAATCGCTGCCTCGTCTGACATTTCCGCTTTCATTAAACATCGTCGACGTGCAAACGGAAGAAGTGATGGCAAACTTCGATGATTACAAGCGCGCGTTTGAAATCGGCGGCGAGATTTTCTCGATTCCGGGAAATGAATACAAGACGGGCGGCTGGAACCGGTTTTTCGCGGATAGAAACGTCGCGATGATGACGAGCGTGAATTTGTTTTCCAGATTGCATGATGTCGGAGACATTCGCTGGGATATTGCCCAATTTCCGAGTTATGAAGACCGGCCGAACATATACGGCATGTATGATTTGCATGTGATTATTCCGACGAACACGAGCAAGCATCCGGATGCGCAAATGAAAGTGCTGGAAGTGCTGTTTTCTGATGAAGTGCAGGAGATTATGGCATCGAAGACAGCGCGCGTGTCAGCATTGAAAGATCCGAAGTTTCAAGAGATATTTGCCAAAGATTATCCGGGGGTGGAAGGCAAAAACATCGCCAGCATCTTTAAGAGCAGTCCTGCGCCTGCGCCGGGGTATTCCATTCATTACGGTTCTGCCAACAGCATTTTGCAAGCCGAATTTGAAAAATATGTCCGCGGGGAAAAAGACGTGAATACGGCATTGAGGGAAGCGAAAGAACAGATTGAACAATACATCGCATCGGTAAAATAAAAGAGAATGATGCAGCTGGCTTTAAGTCCGCCATTTGGAGATGTTTTTTGCCTTAGACTTAAGAATCATTTCGGTCTATGTCTGGCATTCAGGAGAACATCCGCCGAAATCGGCGGGCTTTTTTTGTGCATGTCAAGGTTGTTTTTCTTGTAGAATCGTACAGATCGTATAGTTTTCTTCATGGTTGAGCATAAAGCGTCAACGTATAATGAGCGTAAAGAAATAATATGATGAAAAAAAACTTTTCAAAGGAGCATTCGTATGGCCGTGCATTTCGTTGCTGCTGCGGATGAAATTCCTGTTGGCGGCAGAAAGATTGTCCAAGTGAAAAACCTTTCAATTGGCGTTTTCAACGTGAAAGGGGAATTTTATGCTTTATTAAACTATTGTCCGCATATTGGCGCGGAACTGTGCAAAGGCAGAGTGCTGGGAACGAATTTGGAGTCGGATGTGCATGAATATATTTACGGAAAAGATCAGGAGATTATACGCTGTCCTTGGCATGGCTGGGAATTCGACATTAAGACAGGCTGTTCATTGTTTGATGACAAAATCCGGGCAAAAACTTATCCGGTCAAAGTTGTTGACGGGAAAATTGGGATCGTTTTGGGAAAACAAAAAGATAACGAAACGGCCGCAGCGAAGTGATCAAGCGGCGTCTATTTGAGTTTTTGATTTGAGCAGATGATGTGAAAGCGAATGTCCATGATTAAGGACAATGCTTGGATGAATGCAGGTCGTCTAGAACGATGCATCGGTCGAAGGCAAAAGTTTGAATCGAACAAATAAAGAACAGGAGATGAAATCATCATGTCTGATAAAAATTTGCGGGTTATTGATTGTGATGTGCATAACGCTATTAAAAGTACGAGTGATCTGGCGCCGTACAT
>CALKAN010000006.1 GCA_937983035.1 uncultured Paenibacillaceae bacterium
GACGATCAATATGGATCTGTATGAATTAGCGATGCGCTTATCTCAATAACGCCGCTTTTTCTCTTTATTTTTCTGTTTTCTTATGTTAGAATACGAATATAATTTAATCATAAAGAAATTTGGTGGAGTCTGTCAATAAGGGATCAGTGTATCCTTTTTTGACAGACTTTTTTGTTTTGCATGGTTCTTTCGATCGAGGGACAGAATAAAGTAAGATTTTAGAAAAAAGGTGGAATCATATGTTCATTGTTCAATTAGTACTCATCATCGCAGCAGCTAAATTTGCAGGTGCTTTAAGCGTCAGGTTCGGTCAACCTTCTGTGCTGGGTGAAATCATTGCCGGGATATTGTTGGGGCCGTCTGTTTTTGGTCTCATAGAGGCAACAGATACGTTATCCACATTCAGCACGATTGGAGTTATTTTATTGATGTTTATCGCGGGCATCGAAACAGATCTTGGTGAATTTAAACGTTCCGGAAAATCGGCTGTCTTTGTCGGTTTCGGCGGCATTATTTTTCCGTTGTTTTTAGGATACTTGGCAGGGATTTTGATGGATTTAACGAATTTGCAGTCTTGGTTTTTGGGCGTCATGCTTGCTGCCACAAGCGTCAGCATTTCTGTTCAAGCGCTGAAGGAAATGAATCAATTAAAAAGTCCTGAAGGAACGACGGTCCTTGGCGCTGCGGTGATTGATGACGTCGTTGTGATGATCATATTAGCGTTCTTAATCAGTTTTGCAGGCGGCGGAGATGTTTCGTTAACCGGATTGGTCATTATGAAAGTGTTGTTCTTTGCTGCGGCGATTTTGATTGCTTGGAAAGTGGTCCCTTGGGCAATGAAAAAGATGACAACTTTGCCTGTCAGCGAAATGGTCGTTTCAACTGCTTTGATTATTTGCTTTGTTTACGCATTTGCAGCTGAGTATATGGGTGTTGCCAACATTATTGGAGCCTATATCGCAGGCATTGCCGTCGGTTTAACTAAATATAAAGAGGAAGTTTTTAAAAAAGTCGAAACGATCAGTTACTCCATTTTTGTTCCCGTATTTTTTGCTTACATCGGGATTTCAGCCCAATTTACCGGCATTGTTGAAAATTTAGGCATGATTATTATGCTGAGCATTTTGGCGATTTTAACTAAATTTGTGGGAGCCGGCGCCGGCGCGAAATTGTCAGGATTTAATTGGAACAGTTCAATGGGCATTGGCTCCGCAATGGTTTCTCGCGGCGAGGTTGCATTAATCGTTGCATCGATAGGCTTAGCATCCAATTTAGTCACTCAAAATTTTTATGCAACAATCATTGTTGTTGTGATCGTGACAACCGTTGTTACTCCTCCGATGATGAAATTGTTTTTTAAAGCGAAATTGAAGCCGGAGTCAACGAACAGCCGTTCAGTTCATTTCAACCCTTAAAACAAATCAAATCAGGCAGCTTTCAATTTGAAAGCTGCCTGATTGCCGAATCATTGATTGCATATGCGTGTTTTGGATGATATGGCAGAGTGCGGGATTTTGGTTATTCCAACGTGTAATTTACTCCTTCTGTGTAAACATTCGAGGCATTCCACAGCAAAAATTCCTCGATGCCGGTATCTTTCAAGGCGCGAATTTGAGCTTCTACTTCTTCCTTGCCATATGGAATGTACCCCGGGATCCAGCTTGCTGTAAAATCTTGGATCCAAGGCCGGATGATCGGCTTGTATTGATCGCTTTCCTCTAATTTCTTATCCGTGTCGACCGCAGCTCCGTAAATCGTCGTATAAGGGGCGGCATCCGGAACCGGCGATCCAAACCAGCCGGGACCGTAATGGCTCGGATAAATCATCGGAGAAATAACGTCAACATATTTGGAAATGCCGTTGAAATCTTGCCCAATTCCTGAGGCCGGGGCTGACGCAGCATAGCCAAAAATGTCAACAGATACTCGCACCCCAAGCGGGTTCAATTGTTCTCTGGCATATTTTACAAATTCGGTGACGATATCTTCGCGGTCATAATTTTCCAATGTGCTGTACTTCAGGCGGTCTGCCCTTGTTTCGAAACCTTCCGGAAAACGAACATAATCGAATTGAATTTCTTTAAATCCAGCTTTTACCGCTTCTTTGGCTACTTCGATATTGTAATCCCATACTTCTTTTACGTAAGGATTGACGAAAGCTTCTTTCCGGTTGTTGATCCACACGCTGCCGTTTGATTCCAGGAATGACCATTCAGGCTTCTGTTTCGCCAGCACCGTATCTTTGAACACGACGATCCGGGCAATCGGATACACTTCATGCTGCTCAAGGGTATTCATGAGACTGTCGATGTCACGTATAATCTTTCTTGTCGTTCCAAACGATTCGAGCTCGGCATTTCCTGTTTCGTACGTAATATTTCCATGGTCATCTTTCACGTCAATGACGATCGCATTCAGCTCTGTATCATCGATGAGCTGCAGCAAAGCGTTCAATTTCGAGCCTCCGGCCGAGTGCGCGGTTGCAAAAATGCCCCTGATCACCGGTGCTTCGCCGGCTTGCGGGTCGCGCTTAATCCATTCATCCGTCCCAACATTTTCGTCTGTGCGCGGAGTTTCGGTTTCTGATGTTTTCAATTCAGCGGCGGCAGCTTGCAAATATTGGAGGCTCACATCCTCCATAGCTCCGGCATTGCTTAACAGAAGCATGATAAGTGCCAGTATGATTTCCAATCAAACCCTCTCCCAAAACTTTATTTTACATACATTATACCGAAGAATAACCATTTATCCCATGAAAATTTTTCAGCCCTTTCCTTGCCGCCCATATAGTGACAGGGGGGTTCACTCTGTTGCAACACTAATATGGCTGGTCCTTTGATTGAATATGCCGGCCAAAAAAATCAAAAGGACGCCTCAGTGGAGATAGGCGCCCTTCTGGTTTTCGTATATGCTGTATTGCACGATTTCTTTCGCATCCTCTGGATTCAGCTGCGAAAATCCGTCCCTGAGGACGATGTTGCAATTTAATTCATTTTTCCTAAGACATGGATAAAGTTCCGGGATAAACTCCTTAACAATTTTCGATAATTTAACAGTCTCCATCTCTCAATCTCCTCCAATCGTATCTTTAGTCTTGCGATTAGAAAAGCAAATTGCGAGGGATGCCTGCATAACAACAAAAGATGTTTCATAAGGAGTACCTGTTTAGTATATCATAAGAATGTAATATTTGTAACCGTCTAACGGTTATGTTATGATATTCAAGATATTCAGCAGTGTTAAACTGCATGTGTAAATTCACGATGCAAAACACCGTTTTGAAGATTTAGAAGCGTTTAACAAAGGAGTTTGAACAATTTGGCAATATTTCAACAATTTGAACTAGAAGAATCGATATTGCGCGCAATCGAAGAAATGGGCTTTGAAGAAACGACGCCGATCCAAGCGAAAACTTTGCCGCTCGCGCTTGCAGGCAACGATCTGATCGGCCAAGCGCAGACTGGAACAGGAAAAACAGCAGCTTTCGCGATCCCGATTATTCAGTCCATCGATCCGGATGAAACGAATATTACATCATTGATTTTGGCGCCGACGCGCGAACTGGCCATACAAGTTGCTGAAGAAATCAGCAAACTGGCTAAGTTTAAAAAATTAAGGACGCTGCCGATCTATGGAGGGCAAGATATTACGAAGCAAATTCGCGCGCTGAAAAATCGTCCGCAAATTATCGTGGGCACGCCGGGGCGTCTGCTCGATCATATTCAGCGCAGAACGATTCGTTTGGACCATGTGCGCATCGTTGTGCTGGATGAAGCAGATGAAATGCTGGACATGGGCTTTATGGAAGACATCCAATCGATTTTGAAGCTCGTGCCGCAAGAGCGGCATACGATGTTGTTTTCTGCGACGATGCCGCCGAACATTAAGAAGCTTGCGCAGCAATTTCTGAAAGAGCCGGAATATGTTTCGGTCATTCCGAAGCAAATCAGTGCTCCAAGCATCGATCAATCATACATTGAAGTGCATGAAAAGCAGAAATTTGACGTGCTTTGCCGTTTGCTGGACATGGAAGCGCCAGACCTAGCGATCGTATTCGGCCGCACGAAGCGCCGGGTGCATGAATTAACGGAGGCATTGCAAAAGAGAGGCTACTCCGGAGACGGTTTGCATGGAGATCTCACGCAAAGTCAGAGAGATCATGTCATGAGGAAATTTAGAGAGGGAAGAATCGACGTATTAGTGGCCACAGATGTTGCCGCTCGCGGATTGGACGTGACCGGAGTTACGCATGTGATCAATTTTGATCTGCCGCAGGACCCGGAAAGTTACGTGCATCGCATCGGACGCACGGGCAGAGCGGGAAAAGCAGGTTCTGCCTGGACGTTTGTGACGCCGCGTGAGCTGGATCACTTGCATTTCATCGAGAAAGTGACGAAGCAGCGCATTTCCAGAAAACCGATGCCCAGCTTGTCTGATGCTCTGGAAGGGAAACAGCGCGTGCTGGCAGAACGATTGATTGATGTGATGCAGCGCGATGGAAACCAGGAATTCAGAACCGTGTCTGCTCAATTGCTGGAGCAGTATGATTCAGTCGATTTGCTGGCGGCAGCGATGCGAATCATGACAGGCGAACGAAAAGATGTTAAAGTATATTTAACGCCTGAAGAGCCGATTGGGACGAGCAGGAACAAGGACAACCGGCGCCGCAGACCAGGCGGTGGAAGGCAAAGCTCCGGCGGCGGATATCGAAGCGCTAAACGCAGCAACAAATGGAAGCAGGGCAGCCCTCGCTCCACACGCTCTTCCTATTTGAAAGCAGCAGAAGCGAGGGGATCCAGGCCGGCGCATCGCTGAAAAAGATTTGATTCTGCAGCACTGGGATTTGCATGGCAGCGTTGAGACGATTCGAACGAAATTTCTTCGCTGCCATTTATGGGTGCAATCGAGGTCCCTTTCGTTTGCGCCCTTTTTATCTTTCTCTGCAGCATAACGCATCGCGCAAATGGTTGTTTTCACGCGTTAACACCGCAATTATGAATTATTGGCAGATGAATGTCGTTTGCAGCATCAAATGCATATTTTTGGAGGGATCTAGTCATGGAAATGAGTGGACTCTGGGGCGGGCTGTACCGAATATGCGAATGGATTTATCGCTTCACGATAACGAATCTATTGTGGTTTGTCTGTTCCATCCCGTTTTTGTTTATCATTTTAATGTCAATTAACGCGATGTCGCTTGAAGATCTCGGGCCGTTTTATTCCAGCTTGATTTTGTTGGCGATCGCAGCGCCGTTTACGGTGTTCCCAGCCAATGGCGGGCTGTTTTCGGTCGTCCGCAAATGGAACATGGGAGAAGAAGACGTGCCGATCGTTAAAACGTTTTTCCGAGGTTATAAAAGCAATTATTTGCAAAGCGTGATGGGCGGAATCCTGTTTGTGCTGCTGCTCGGGCTGTTCGTGATCAATTATCAATTTTATTCAGCGATGGACAATGCGATGCAGCTGCTTTCAATTGTATTTTTGTTTTTGATCGCGGTGCTAGGAGTCGCTGTTTATTATTACACTTGCTTGATGGTTCATGTTCACATGAAGACATTGACTTTGCTTAAAAATGCGTTCTTCTTAACGATTGGAAGGCCTTTGACTTCACTGATGATCGCATTGATCAATTTTATTGGGATTTATTTTTCCGTTTTCATTTACCAAGTGCTGATCATGCTCGTTACGGCCAGCTTCCTCGGTTACGCTACGTTTTACTTGTTTTACCGCATGTTCAGCAAAATTCAAGAGCAAGCAGAGAAAGCGAAAGAGGAGGAACTGGAGACAGCGAATCAATAATCTGTTCGGACATTGATATGTCCGGGATGCGATCTCCAAATTCCGTCTCATTGTCTAAATATTGTAACAATGATTCATGTTTACTTTCGCCGGCGCAGGCGCTATAATAAGGATAGAAAACATCCTGCTGTGTGCGTTACGATACTTCGTTGTTTCGAACCGATAAGTTTAATATGGGATTCCTATATTGCTGTGTCGATGAAATGCCCTTTCATCAGGGACTTCAAAGATACTGCCTGCGGAAACCCACCTGCGAGAGCGGGTTCGGAAACAATGGGTCGGACGGCATCAGCGGGTTTCAAAAAAGCAGCATTGGAAACGCTCCAACGGAATTGGACGTTTCTTTTTTTGTTGTTTGAGCAAACGCCATCCGATCGGTCAAGATCGGATTTTTATTTTTTTAGATGTTTGAACCGTCTCCGTATGATTTTTACTCGGAACTTGCATAATAAGTACCGGGGGTGTCAAATGTGAACAACTTTCGGAAAGGGTTGCTTCTTTTTGTAATAACAGCGATGGTCATTACGGCTTTAAATTGGCATAAAGCATACTCTTTCAGCGATTGGGTGCTGGAAGTCGGCGCGCGGGGAGACGATGTTTATGAACTTCAAGGCAGGTTAAGATCGGAAGAGCACACGTCTGAACTCCAGTCACAACGC
>CALKAN010000007.1 GCA_937983035.1 uncultured Paenibacillaceae bacterium
ATTTTTTAGGCTCAACGCTCCATCTGTGATGAAATCATGTATAATGATATTGAATGGAAACTCTTTCATGGAAGGTGGAGAATGTTGAAACGTTTTTTTATATTAACAGATCTTGAAGGGCCTTCAGGCGTAGACAATTTTACGCAGACAAGACCCAGAGACGGACATCCTGAACGGGTTGAAGCTTCGAAGAAATTGTTGGCCGGCGAAGTGAATGCTTGCATTGAAGGCATTCGATCTGTTTACCCGGATGCTCACATTGATGTTTGGGACGGACACGGACCAGGCGGGCTGCATGCCGAAGATGTCGTTGGAGGGAACTATTTGCGGAGCGGACGGCCTTACAAAGAACTGAATGGATTCGACGGTCTTTTGTTTGTAGGGCAGCATGCGATGGCAGGCACATATAACGGACCTCTATGTCATACATACTCATCGCTGAATATCGCTTATTATAAGCTGAATGACGTGTTTATCGGGGAATTCGCTGCAAGAGCCCTCATTGCCGGCATGCAAGGCGTTCCGACGATATTTTTGTCAGGGGATGACAAAGCAGTGCTGGAAGCGCAAATGTTTGTGCCGAATATTGAAACCGTTGCCGTAAAGAAAGGCCTCGGCATCGAAGCTGCCGAGCATGTGCCGGTGGAAGAAGCGCATCGGATGATTCGAGAAGGGGCCGCCAGAGCAGTGCAGCGTACGGCAGAAATCGCGCCGTTCACCGGGATTGCTCCTCCTTACGTCTTAGAAATGGGATTTATTCAGCCGAGAAATGAAGAGCAAATGAACAACGTGCAAGATCCGGATGCGGAATGGGTCAATAATCGAACGCTGCGCATACGCAAGGAAAGCATAATGGATTTTTCATTGTAAATGGGCTGCAGACACCGCTAATTTTCAAAATTGGAAGAAAGCGGTGTCTTTTTCTGGTTGTATTTATGCTCGAAGGTTCGATATGATAATTATATTGCAGGAAAATGAGTTATCGGGATCAATGGGAGGCATTCATATGAGTTTGCGTTTTGAAGTGAGACGAACATTCCAAGTTCCTCAAGAAAAAGCTTACGCCAGTTTGCTCGATCTGGACGCTGCGAAGCATTGGATGCAAGGGCTTGTTCGAATAGAGCGGCTGGAAGAAGGGCCGATGAGAGAAGGAAGCATGTGGATTGAAACAAGAAAGATGTACGGCAAAGAGGCAACCGAGCAATTTGAGGTTGTTCAGCTGAAAGAGCCGGAGCAAATTGTTCTCCGTTGTGACGGCACAAAAGGCACGACAGGCAAAGGCGAATACATTTTCACTTATACGATCACGCCAAAAGGGGAAAGCTCGGAAGTCACCCTGCATGGACAGATCAAAGGCCTGACAGGGCTTGCGAAACTTTTCGGCAAACTGATGACAGGAGCTTTTCGAAATGCTTGCGCAAAAGACTTGGATGCTTTAAAAAATTATTTAGAAAACTATTCGCGATTATCACCGGTGAAATGAACATTTTTGGTTATATTTAGATTTATTTCAAACGCTTTTTTGGAATCAAACAGCATAAAGCGAGAAAAACGCAACCATTTGTGGAAGCGCTTTACCTGTTTATTTTACAGGAATAAGCGTGATTCAGCATTGCGCGATTTATTTCCCGCGTACAGGCACAGATAGGCGAATGCCCTCATAGACTAAACTAATCGACTATGCATCAGTGCTGCCATGAAGCAATGACAGGCAGCCAGTAAATCTCTGGGGGTGACGACTGCTCGTGCCTGGTTTTTTTACGGCTTTAGCTATGTTCGTGAAAGAACTCATGTTATTGGTCTCCTATGTCAAAAACAATGCTTTTCCGCAGCCGCTGTCGGAAGAAGAAGAAGAGAAGCATTTGCGCAGAATGGAAGCAGGGGACCCCGTATCTCGCAATATTCTGATCGAACATAATCTCCGGCTTGTTGCTCACATCGTCAAAAAATTCGATAATACAGGAGAGGATACAGAAGATCTGATATCGATCGGAACAATCGGGCTGATCAAAGCGATTGAAAGCTTTAAACCGAACAAAGGAACAAAATTGGCGACGTTCTCCGCCCGATGCATTGAGAATGAGATTTTGATGCATCTGCGTTCCTTGAAAAAAACACGGAAAGACGTTTCTCTCCAGGATCCGATTGGGACGGATAAAGAAGGCAATGAGATCACGTTGATCGATATTCTTGGAACCGATGCGGACGAAGTGCTGGAAACGGTGCAAACGAAAATAGAAAAAAGCAAAATTTATAACCATCTTCACATATTGGATGAACGGGAACAAGAAGTGATCAGAGGCAGATTCGGACTAGACAAAAGCGGGGAAGAAAAGACGCAGCGGGAAATAGCCAAAGAGCTCGGCATCTCGCGTTCATACGTATCTCGGATTGAAAAGAGAGCGCTTATGAAGCTCTATCATGAATTTTATAAATCGAATAACGGGTGATCGGATCGAAAAGGCTGCCGTGAAGGCAGCCTTTTCGCATCAGCAAACAGTTAACCGATTAACACGCGTTCTTCGGGATAACTGATCGGGTCTTCTTTGCGGCTGCCGCTGACAAACCATAAGAAGCTGATGATGCCGATTCGGCCGATGAACATAAGAACCATCATCAAATATTTTCCTGCCGTTGACAATTCAGCGGTTAAACCGATCGATAAACCGGTAGTGCCGAACGCAGAGCATACTTCGAACAGGATGTGAATTAATGAATGTTGATAAATTTCGGACATGTCCAAAAATATGATTGCTGCGCTCACCAGCATCATGGAAGCAGAAAATGCAATGAAACTTTTCATAATGTCCTCGTTGTTGAGTCTGCGTTTAAACACGCGCACTTCAGACTTGCCTTTCATAAACGTAATGATCGTCAGGATGACAACCGCAAACGTTGTTGTTCGAATGCCGCCCCCGGTGCTGGATGGCGAAGCGCCAATAAACATAAGAATACTCAACAAGAACAAAGTGACCGGGCTGAAAACATTCACATCTAATGTGGTCAAACCCGCGTTGCGGGGGGTTACGGAGTAAAAGAGCGCATGAAATATTTTTTCGTGCCACGGCAAATTTGCAAAGTATCCTTTATGTTCTAACCATAAGATGCTTACAGCTCCGGCCAGCAGCAAAATCATGAAGGCGGCTGTCGTCAATTTGGCATACAATGAAAAGCGGAAATTCGGATGCTTTCGAGACAGTTTGGTTTTGATTTCAATCCATACCGGAAAGCCCAATGCGCCTGCAACGATCAGCAGCATCGTGACTGTTTGCACAAAATAATCGCGGGAAAAGCGAAACAATGAATCGCCCCATAGATCAAAGCCTGCATTCGTAAATGAAGAAACGGCATGGAAAAGACCATAAAAATACGCTCCCAGCCACGAATCCGCATATCCTTTAAACCAAAAATAACTTCCGAACAAGAAGCCGCCGATGAGTTCGAGGATGATCGCAAAGCGAAATACGAGCAGAACGGTTTGCACCATTCCAGTTAAGTTGTGCCGGTTTTGGTCGATCATGATGAGCTGCCGGTGCTTAAGCGTAATGTTTTTTCCTAACAAGGCGTAAATATAAGTGCCCAGCGTCATGAGACCGACAGCGCCAAACTGAAACACCAGCATGAGAAACAGTATGCCCCACGTCGTAAATGTGTCCGCCGTATCGACCGTCGTTAACCCCGTCACAGAAATAGCGCTGACCGCAGTAAACAGCAAATCAACAAATGAGAGCTGAACGCCTGGTTTCAAAGAAATCGGCAACGCTAATAAGATCGCGGCGATGACGGTTGCGAGCATATAACTCAGCACCATCCATTGAACGGGGGACAGTTTCATCTTTTTCTTCGTTATTTTATGTGAAGAGATGGGCATTTTCGATCACGCAGCTTTCAACGAATCATTTGAACAGAGCTTTTTCTAAACTTTGAATTTCTCGATTGCTTCCGACGATAACCAGCACATCGCCCGGACGGATCTCATCTTCGGGTTTGGGAGATATGTTGAAACGGTTGTCTTGACTTTTAATGGCGATAATGTTGCAGCCATATTTCGCGCGAATATTTAATTCGCCGATCGTGCTTCCGTGCATTTGCGGCGCTGCTACCATCTCAATCAAACTGTGCTCGCTCGACAATTCCAAATATTCGATGATGTTGTGTGAAATTAAATGGGACGCCGCTCGTTTCCCCATGTCGCGTTCCGGATTAATCACTTCATCTGCCCCGATTTTTTGCAGCACTTTGCGATGGCTTTCATTCACTGCTTTCACCATTACGTGCTTGACGCCCAAATCTTTTAAAGCGAGCGTCGTTAAAATGCTGGCTTCCATATCATTGCCAATCGCAACGACCACTTTGTAGAAATTGTGCGCGCCGATGTTTTTTAATACCTGCTCATCCGTGGCATCTGCTTTGATCACTTGAGTGGCAATATCCATAAATTCATTGACTTTGTGTTCATCTTTATCGATGGCCAGCACTTCATGGCCTTGAGCGATTAAGTGTTCCGTGATGCTTCCGCCGAATTGACCTAAACCGATGACGAGAAATTGTTTTTTCATTTGAAGAAAAACTCCTTGTTTATTCTTCTTTTCACAAAACTGTAAATAGAAATATTATACTCTTCATTCGCGTAATATTCAAGCTGGATCAGGTTGCGGCGGCATTGCTGCGTTGATGCTGCTGCTTATCGAACCAAGTTATTTTGTCAGCAAATGAAATGACGAGGCGGTAAACAGATAAAGGAATATAATGTAAAATAAAATTGTGTTATGAAACGATGTTTTACGATATGAAACTAAAAGGAGGGAAGTGCAGTGACGATCCATTTTTTAGGCATTGATCATGTGCAATTAGCAGCTCCGGA
>CALKAN010000008.1 GCA_937983035.1 uncultured Paenibacillaceae bacterium
CGCTTGCAAGAAGCGGAAGTCCTTCTTTATTTTGTTTCCAGCTCATTATCGCATCACAAAATCATGCCGGCAGCATTGAAATCAGAATTGGAACTGTTGAAAGAAAAAAATATTTTCAAGGCAGAAGCGGGGCAGGTGCACCTGCATCGTTTTTCGTGCCATGGCTTTCCGCCATTCCTGATGCTGGCGGGATTAGGAGAGGCAGCGGAGATGGACGTCGTTACCATGAAAGATGCAGCGGCGACAGCGATGCGCTCCTTGTCCCGGCATCATTTTCGCAATGCCGCTGCTGTTTTGCCTGCATCAGCAGACGGTAAAACGATGATTGAACAGATCGCGGCAATGGCGGAAGGTTTGATCCTCGGAAGCTATCACCCGCCTTCCTTTGCGAAAAACGCTCCAGACAAGCATAAAGTGGAACAGATGATGATCGTGCATCATGTTGACAGCGAGGAAGAATTAGGCGAGCTGAATCGGATGTTGAACAGATCGCAAGTTATCGCAGATGCGACGAATGATGCCAGAGATTGGGTCAATCTGCCTGGAAACATGCTTACTCCGCAAAAGTTCGCAGAAACAGCGGAGAAAATCGCGTCTGAATATGGTTTGGAATGCGAAGTATGGGCGGGTCAAGATTTGATCAAACATCAAATGCACGGATTGCATCACGTAGGCAAGGGAAGCGAGAATAAGCCGGCATGCATCATCTTGCGCTATGACGGAAATCCGGAAAGCTCCGAAGTGCTCGGTCTTGCAGGTAAAGGCATCACCTTTGACACCGGCGGCATTTCGATCAAACAGAGGGAAGGCATGGAGAAGATGATCGATGACATGGGAGGCGCCGCTGCCGTGCTGGCTGCGATGAAAATTGCCGCGCAATTAAAACCGAAGATCAATATCGTCGCTGTCCTTCCTTGTGCAGAAAATATGCCGTCCGGATCTGCGTATAAGCCGGGAGATGTTGTGCCGACATTAAGCGGCAAGACGATTGAAATTATTAATACGGATGCAGAGGGCAGAATTGTTCTCGCGGACGGGGTGGCGCTGGCGCAGCAGAAAGGGGCAACGAAACTGATCGATGTTGCCACGCTTACCGGAGCCGTCGGCGTTGCGTTAGGCAATGTTGCAACAGGAGCCATCACGAATGATGAAGCATTCTTGCAAGAACTGCTGCAAGCTGCGGAAAAATCCGGCGAGAAGATATGGCAGCTGCCTTCGTTTGAAGAATATAAAGAATTGCTTCGCAGTGATGCGGCCGATGTGCGCAACAGCTGCGGCAGAGGCGCTGGAGCTGTAACAGCCGGCCTATTCATAGGAGCTTTCGTTGAGGATATTCCTTGGATTCATTTGGATATCGGCAGCACCGTTTATCGTTCCGCTGCCCGCGGCGTAGATCCGAAAGGGGCGTCAGGGAGAATGGTCAGGACATTGGCCGAATATATTTGCAGTTGTTCAGAATGACAGCAGGACAGGGCTTGCCGCAATCGGGGGTTGACTTGCGCGAATCATTCGTGAATGATATTTATTGGAGAAAGAAGCCGTGATCTCGATATAAAAGAAATATCCACGTCTTATTTCATGTTCATGAAGATGGAGAGGGATAGATGAAGATGGAGAATGATTCAAAAAAACTGTTGGAAAAATACGATCAGCAAATGCGGCCGAATGAAATGTCTGATGCGAATGTCAAATGGCATTCACCGTTAGATCCACCTTTTCACATTGCAGGCTTCGCATGGTTTTCTGAGGAAAGAAAGTATCGCAGACTGCCGACGCTGCCTCCTGGAACCGTGCCGGAAGCAGTAGACTATTTGGCCAATCATACGGCTGGCGGGCAAATCCGATTTCAATCAGACACTGCCTCCTTGTCCGTTCGCGTGAAGTTGAAAGCGAAGGCGGATATGGTACATATGCCTGCAACGGGTCAGTGCGGCATCGATTGTTATGCAGGGCCAAGCGACAGCATCACAGGACTGCAGTTTGTCAATGTTACGAAATACAATCTTGAGCTGACAGAATATGAAAGCATGTTGTTCCAAGGCTGGCAGCGGAAAATGCGCAATTTTGTGCTGAACTTGCCGCTGTATCAAGGCGTAGAAGAAATTTGGATCGGATTGGATGAAAAGGCCGTCGTGATTGCGCCGCCCAGTTATGCGTCGAATAAAAAAGTGGTCATCTATGGAACATCGGTGACGCAAGGAGGATGCGCCACTCGTCCCGGCATGGTGTATTCCAACATTTTGAGCCGCAGGATCCCGCTGGAATTTATTAATTTAGGTTTTTCCGGAAGCGGCAAAGGAGAGCCGGAAGTCGCTGAAGTGATTTCTGAAATTAACGATCCGGCATGTTTCATCGTGGATTATGAAGGGAACTGCGTAAGCACGGAACTATTTCGAAAGACGCTGCCGGAATTTGTTCGGATTTATCGAGAGAAGCATCCGCTCACTCCGATTATCATCCCGTCGCGCATTCGATATGCCCGAGAGGAATTGACGCCGCACTTGTATGAAATGAGGATGGAGCGCAAACAGTTTGAACAAGAACTGGTGAATGAGCTGCGGGCGAAGGGGGATTTAAACATTTACTTTTTTGACGGATCGAAATCGCTGGGCGGAGAAGATTTCCATGAATGCACAGTTGACGGCACGCACCCAACGGATCTTGGATTTCTGCGGATGGCAGACGCATATGAGCCTGTGTTAAAAACATTGCTGTTGTAATGGCGAACCATTCATCTGGCAATCTGTGACGGAGCCGTTTCAACGTCCTCTTGCGAATGCAGTTTTATGCACTTTCAAGCGAGATTGAGGATGTTGAAATCGGCTTTTTTGTTTGCTGTCTTGATTCTCACGCAGCATCTTCGCGATCGGCGGCAAGTCAAGAAACATAAAAAGTTACGATTTTTCAACGAATTGATATAAATGTAATAAAGTATATAAAAAGTTATTTTTCTGCATGTTCTTTCATGAATCGACAGATTATAATGTTTTGGTAAGCAGGCCTTGTAAATAGCATTGAGGTGAAAGGTGTGGGAGATGGTTTAAGCATTGCTGTCGGACCGCCTGAAGCACTGGGAGAGCCTGTTCGAAGCCGTTTGGGACAATCTGCGGCAATCGGCATCTTGCCCAATGGCAAGAAGGAGCTTTATTTTTGCTCCAATGGAAGTCCTGCTTCCTTTTATGTCATTGACCTGATCAGCGGCGACGTCACTTTCTCTTTTGACATTCCAGGCAATGATGCCGTATGGGGATTGGATATTGCAAGCAATGGAGATGTTTATTTTTCAGGTTCGGGCACCGGTCACTTGTATTGTTATACGCCGGAAACGAAACAAGTTCGCGCTGTTGCCCAATCTGAAGAGTATCCATTTGTTTGGGATATTCAGGCCGCTTCTGACGGCACGATTGTAAGCGCAACGTATCCAAGAAGCAAGCTGTTCGGATACAATCCCGTCACTTCCGAGTTTGCCGATCTGGGAAGAATGTCGGAAGAACGACAGTATGCGCGCAGCATTGCAGTGACAGAGGACTGCATTTATGCCGGAGTTGGAACAGAGATCGCTCTCATTCGATATGATCGCAAAACCGGCATGAAAGAAGAGCTGCCCATCGAAGGATTCAGCGGACAAAAAGGGCTGATCGAGCGGATATGGGCGCTGAATGGCAAATTGTTTATGTCCTTGAATGCGGAAATCATCGTTTACGATGTGGAAAATCGCATGGTCACAGATCGCTTGCCCGGCGCGGGAGCGATTGCTGCGGCAGATGAGAAGGGGCTTGCATGTTATTTTGTCAGCGGATCGGATCTTTGTCTGTACTGCACAGAGACCAAACAGACAAAGAAAATTGCGAGTCTGCCGAATATGAGCAGAACGACCAAAATAAGACGCATGCAAAAGATTTCATTGACAAGCGAAGAGTGGAAAGCGATTCAAAGCGCTGAAGCTCATTCCGGGACTGGCAGCATGACGACTGCAGATGAACAGGTGCTTGCAGTCATGAGTTGTTATGCTGATGTTTGGTTTATTCATTTGCGCACGAATGAAGCCGTTCACAAAATTTTTCAAGTTCCGGAAAAGCCGCTCTTGATTCAAGCCATCGAATCCGATGCGCGCGGCATGCTTTATATCGGCGGATACCACCGCGGTCTTTGCATTTACGATCCGAAAGAACAAAAGGAAGTTGCGCAAATCCCTGGATTCCCGCAAATTGAAGGCATCGGCCTGCTGAATGAGAAAGTATACTTCGGCACGTATACGAAGGCAAACATTTACATGTATGATGGCAAAAAGCCGCTTCAAACGATGTTCGATGACGAAAATGAAGCAGCAAATCCTCGTTTTGTGTTTCCGATCGGCCATCATCAAGACCGGCCGTTCACATTCGCGTCAGGCGATCATCAGTTGTTCATCGGTACGATTCCGGATTATGGTTTTCATACCGGTGCTTTAACGGTGTATGACGAACGGACGGATGAGTGGACCGTTTATCCGGATGTTGCACCGAATTTAAGCATTGTTGGCCTGGCGTGTCACGAAGGATTGCTGTACGGCGGGACGTCTATCTGGGGAGGTCTTGGACAAGAACCAGTCGAGACAACTGCCCATATGTTCATATTTGATTTAGAGAAAAAAGAAGTCATCAAGCGGTTTGTTCCCGAAATTACTGATCTCGATGTGCCGCCAAAGATGATCGGCGAATTGTCCGTTGGCCCTGACGGGAATATATGGGGCGCGATTTATGGCACGATATTTGTCATGGAGCCTTTCACCGGCAGAGTGCTGCGCAGCCGCAGGATTTGCGAAAGCTTGTATGTCGGCAAGTTCCGTCCAGTGTATCTCCGTTGGGGTGAAGACGGTTTGCTGTATTCTGCATTAGGCAGAAAACTTGTCGTCATGGATCCAGATACGCTGGAATATGAAATCATTGATGAAGGGCCGCTGTCCATTATGACGCTCGGCAAGGATGGAAACATTTATTATTCCCAAGGCTCTCAGCTTTACCGCAGAAAAGTTGCTCGTATATGAAAAGGGCGAAACGACAGCAGAATGGTTTGTATTAAATTTGACGCTGCATAAAAAATGACAAACATGCACAAACGCACAAACAATCAAAAATAAAGAGTGACAGGGGTGTTTATATATGAAAAAAGGGTTGAAATTATTTTGTGTGCTTTTAGCCGCCATGCTCCTGCTCGCAGCTTGCGGAGGCAATGACAGCCAAGATGCAAGCCCAAGCCCAAGCACAAACGATGGAGCGCAAACGAATGAAGGAAACGCAGAGCAGCAACAGCCGGCAGAAGAAACTAACGAACCGGTTACGCTCAATTTCTTCTACAACGGTTTTTCCGAGTCTTTGACGGAAGAAGTTAAAAACATGATCGAAGCTGAATTCCCGCATGTGACGATCAATATGATTTTGCACGGACAAGGCCAAACGATCAATGACGTGATCGTATCGGGCACTCCGGTAGACTTGGCTGCATTTACGATGGGTCAGTTGTTTAACGTCATGGATTTGCAACTGGCTTCTGACTTGACGCCGCTGATTGAAAAACACAACTTTGATGTGAACACTTTGGCAGACGGCGTATTGGAAACGGTGAAAGGGTACTCCGAAAATGGAGAAATCCTCGTTATGCCTTATGAGTTGAACAACGGCGTGCTGTTGTACAACAAAAACATTTTTGACCGTTTCGGCGTTGAATACCCAGTTGATAACATGACATGGGAAGATGTGCATCACATTGTAGAGCAAGTTTCCAGAGAAGATGACGGCGTTGTTTATCAAGGATTCCAGCTCTTTGGTTCCAACCCTGTTTACAGAAACCAACTTGGCTTGCAGTTCGTAGATCCGGAAACGAACAAAGCTGTAGTAAATACGGACCAATGGCAAAAATGGCTTCAAGTAATGACCAGCTTCTACTCCGTTCCAAACAACGAGATGACTGGCACAAACTTTGAAACGTTGTTCTTCCAAGAGATGACGCTGGCAATGAGAACGGGTCCAAACCCGCTGGACAAACTGCCTGCTGCAATGGAAAGCGGATTGGAATGGGATGCGGTGTCCATGCCGGTATTTGATGAGAGCACTGGTTCTCAAATGAATGCTCCGTTCTATATTATTCCTCCGACCAGCCGTGACAAAGACACAGCGTTCAAAGTGATTGCATACTTGATGTCTGAAGAAGTGCAAAGCTGGAATGCTAGACAAGGAAGAGTGCCGATCATCAAGAGCGAAACGGTTATTGGCCAGTTCGGTGCAGACTTGCCGTTCCTCGAAGGAACGAACTATGCCAAAGCTATTTTCATGGAAAAAATCGCAGATCCGATCCGCGTAACGAAATATGACGGCATTGTTCGCTCTGAGATGGCAAGAGCAATTCCGAAAGTAGCGATGGAAGGTTTGGATATTAACACTGTGCTGCGTGAAATTGAAGAAAATGCAAACAAACTGATTGAAGAAGCAATGAAATAAGAATAACGATGAAGTTCGACATTGGAATCTGCTGTGTTTCATACACAGCAGATTCTTTTTTTTCAGGACGTTGATCGTTTATATGATATCCCTCAGCGCCGTTCCTTGATATAATAGATGTGAATTCATAGAACTGAATTTTTATTCATCGTTATTCATGATGGATGGAATGGTTGTTGACTAAATGTGAAACACAGGTGATGTTCGGCTTGAAACGACTAAAACTTTCTACTTTTTTTCTGTATGGAGGAATTGCGCTGCTGGGCCCTTATTTGCCATTGTTTTATAAGGCTCTTCATTTCAGCTCTACTCAAATTGGTCTGTTGATGTCGATCGGCCCGATGGTGTCATTGGCGGCGAATCCGTGGTGGGGGTACTGGGGCGATCGGTGGCAAAACTTGAAAAAACTTATGCTTGTTTTGCTGTTGGGAAATTTGCTTATCAGTCAGATTTTCTTTCAGATGGAAAGCTATGCTTTTGTTCTGATCGCGCTGATCTTTTTCTATCTTTTTCAAACCGCATTGAACCCGATGAACACAAGTTTAATCTTGCAGACTATTGAAGATCAGGGAGGCCAGTTTGGCAGTTTCCGTTTATGGGGTTCGTTGGGATTTGCTGTGGTCGCTGCCGCCGCGGGTCCTGTGGTAGAATCAATCGGGATCAAAAATATCGGCTATATTTACGGTTCGTTTATCATTGTAACGATCGTGCTTATTTTGATTTTGCCGAAGCCGAATGCGGAGAAAGCGCAGCGAAAAGGAACCGTTCATTATAAAGATGCAGCAGCGGTGTTTGCGGATCCTCGTTTTATCGGCTTTTTATTTTGCTGTTTTTTAATTTCCGTGCCTAACCAGATCAATAATATGTTTATTTCGTTGTACATCAGCGATCTGGGCGGTTCTGAGTCAGCAGTCGGGTGGTCATGGTTTTTTGCAGCCATCTTGGAAGTGCCGATTTTTATATTATTAGACCGGTATATGAGAAAAAGAAGCGAGATGATCATTGCGCTGTTAATGTTGTCCAGTTTGGTCTATGCTGTGCGCTGGTTTGTCATGAGCGTCATCGATGCTCCTTATGCCATCGTTGTTCTGCAGCTGGTGCATGCTTTCAGTTTCGGCATTTTTATGTACACAGGCACGCTCATGTGCGACATGCTCGTAAAAAGTGCATACCGTTCCTCAGCTCAGGCCATCTATGCCGTAGTCTGGATGGGAGTGTCCGGCATATTGGCTGGAACTGTCGGCGGCTGGATGTACGATATGGTCGGTCCGCGGACATTGTTTTTCATTGGCGGATTGATGTCTTTGTTGGCGCTGGGCGGGTTTGCCGTGATGCGCAAAAAGACGGCAGCGGAAACGAATCGGCAGCATTTGCAAGCGTGAGGAGCAGCAGTATAAAGCAGACAAAGGGATTGTTGAACGTGAGCGGATCAATGGCCGGCGCTTGCCAGGCTGAGACTTGAGAGACGAAAGAACATGCATGTTCATCTTCCGCGCTGTGGACATGGGAAAAGGTCATGCATGTTCTTCTTTGTCTCTTTTTTTCAATTTTAGACGTTCTTTAACGGGATAGTCGGATGCCGCTGCAATTACAACAAATGCGTATTGCTGCCGATTTTTCCAATGACAGCTAAAGCGCGCGCATGTTCCTTCCGCATATCTGCATAGTTCATTAAGTAAGCGAAATTTGGGCGCGTAGCTTGCCTCATTAAATAAGCCGAGCGCAAGGAGAACGGTTTGCGCAATGCGTTAAGCCTGCGAATGATTTCCCGCGCCGTCTGGATGCCCATGCCGTGACCGAAGTAAAGCCCGCCTTCCAGCACGACTGTATTTAAGCCTTGAGATTCAATGTGGGCAGGATGTACATCCGGGTTGTTGAAATAAACGACATCTCCTGGGATGAAAGAACTGTAATTTCTTGTCGTTAAACCGAGATCGGTATCTTGGTGCCAGGACCATAAGTATAAATTTTGAAACAGCCGATTAAATGCGCTTTCGCCCAAGATATCGATCATGGCTCGGTAGTATACGATGATCATGGCAACAGCACACTCGTATCCATAAGCCTGACCGTTGCGAAAGATGTCTAAAATTGCTGCTGAGGGCGATACGCCGTTTTTCAGTTTAAAGCCGCCGTTCGGCTGCAGCTCCCAATAAGCCGGATTGCAGTAGGAATGTTCGAAATCGGTGAACTGCGCTCCGCTTTCGTTCATCGCTTTAGCTGCGTTGATGATCGCATGACGCGTTTTTAGTTCAAATTGCAGTTCATTCGCTCGAGGATAAACATAATTGTCTCTGCTGCGTGCCATGCTTTGGACGATTTCCGCTTGCGTCGGCGGCAAATTCCAGCGCATGATCAATTCCTGCGGGCTTGCAGCCGCGCCTTCCACAAATAACAACGATAAGCTCCCCCTTGCAAGGGCCATGTTATAATTTAGGCCTAGTCATTTCTCCCATATATATGCGCAGGCCCGCAAGAGAGTGTCTTTTGCATGCCAAATCCCCCCGCAAGAGCGTGTTTCCTCCATAAGAACTCTTACTGCAAGAGAATGTTAATTTTACAGGAGAATGCTTCTCGCAAGAGAATCTGCAATAAAATTTCCGCATGCAACTGAGTTGTCTGCTTGTTGGGAAATCTTCCTGCAAGAGGGATGCTCTCATGGAAAAATTCTCATGCAAGAGGGATGCTCTCATGGAAAATATCTCCTGCAAGAGGGTGTCTTCTTCATGAAAATCGTTCTGTAAAGGATAGCTTTTCTATGAGAACTTCTCCCGCAACAGAATTGCCGACAATGAGGTGTTCTGCAAGCATGTTCTTCCCGTTCGACGCAGGAAGCTTGTTATGAAACCGCAGGAAGAAGGTGTTCTGCAAGCATGTTCTTCCCGTTCTCCCGCTGGTGATCCAGCAAATTAATGCGGATCGGATGAGCGTTCATATACGATATGCCCTTGACAAATCGTATGCTGCACTTGCCCTTCAGGGCTGAGGATGACGATATCCGCATCTTTGCCTTGCTCCAGGCTGCCTTTGCGCTCCCATGCGCCGATGAGCTTCGCGGGCGCTTCACTCGCGGTGCGGGCAGCGATTTCGATCGGCATGCCAAGGCGATGCACCATGTTCCAGAAGGCTTTGTCCATAGTCAGCGTGCTTCCGGCTAACGTGCCTGAAGCGAGCTGCACCTGTCCTTCTTTCACGTGCAAATCCGGTCCGTCTTGCTGTGAATAGGTGCCGTCAGGCAAGCCGGCGGGACGAACGGCGTCAGTAATCATGACAATTTTGTCCGGCGATTTCAGACGAAACAGCAGCTCCACGGCTGCTTCATGCACGTGCAGTCCGTCGAAGATGATTTCTAAAGAGACATTTTCTTCAAGCCAGCCGGCGGCGATCAGGCCGGGGTCCCGGTGCTTAAACGGCCGCATGCCATTGTAGAAATGCGTCATATGACGCACGCCGAGCTGGATCGCTTTTTTCATGTCTTCGTAAGATGCTCCGGTGTGGCCGGCGGACACTGCCGTGCCTTGTTGGATCAGCCATGCGATCACTTCATCGGCTCCGTCCAATTCCGGTGCCAGCGTAACCATCGTTAAGGCGCCGTCAGCGGTTTGATGCCACTTTTGCATTTTGGTTAAACTGGGCGTTTGCAGGAATTCCAATCTTTGCGCTCCGCGGTATGTTTCGCTGAAAAAAGGTCCTTCCAAATGAATGCCCAGCGGCATGGCTCCTTTCCAATCCCCTGATTGCAGTTTTTGTTCAGCCTGTTTAACGACATCGCTGTTTCTGGCGAGCGATGCCGCAATGAGTTCGTCAGATTGGGTGCGAATCGTCGGCAGCAGCGCCGTCGTTCCATGGGAAGCGTGAAAACGGCAAATTTGTTCAGCTGCTTCCGGCTCTTTGTCTGTGAAATCGAAACCGGCTCCCCCATGCACATGCACATCGATGAAGCCGGGCACGACCCATTTTCCTTCAGCTTGAATGACAACGTCTTCTGGCGTCAAAGAAGGGAAGTTGCTTTGGGTGATTTCCTGAATGACACCGTT
>CALKAN010000009.1 GCA_937983035.1 uncultured Paenibacillaceae bacterium
GTGCCGTGCGCTGAGCAAGCCAGATTTTTGAAAACCGGGGGAGAGGCGATCGCGGCGGCCATCAAGATTGCGCGTGCGGCTGCAGGCAAAGATCATATCATTCAGATCGGTTACAATGGCTGGGTCAACAGCCTGGCGGTTGGAGGCGCAGTGCTCCCCCGGCAAAAGGCAGTGACCTTGCCAGGCGTGCCGTCGTCGTTAAGTCAGCTGCATCATGCGGCCGGCTGGAACGATATGGAGCGCTTGGAACAATTGTTTACAGCATTGGACGGACAAATTGCTGCTGTCGTTGTCGCTGCCAGTTATGCCAAGATGGAAGAAGGGAAAACGTTCTACCCGGCATTGCGCGCGCTGACACAGAAGCATGGCGCTCTGCTCATATACGACGAAATTGTGACGGGATTTCGCATTGCCATCGGGGGCGTGCAAGAATATTTTGGCGTCGTTCCAGATCTGGCCGTATTCAGCAAAGGAATTGCGAATGGCATGCCGTTGTCGGTCTATGCGGGGAAAAAAGAATTCATGTCTTACTGCGGACCGGGCAAAGCGAGCATTTCGACGACATTTGGCGGAGAGACGTTGTCTT
Source organism: uncultured Paenibacillaceae bacterium (assembly GCA_937983035.1). Lineage (GTDB taxonomy): Bacteria > Bacillota > Bacilli > Paenibacillales > CALAME01 > CALKAN01. Next base: position 587 of record CALKAN010000009.1, read on the forward strand.
TGGCTGCGGCGATCGCTTGCATGGAAATATATGAGCAGCAGGATGTATCAGGTTTCTTATGGCGGCAAGGAGAAAAAATGTGGAGCGGGTTAAAGCGGTTGTTCCAATCTTATGAAATTCCGCTGGACATCCAAGGTTTCTGGCCTTGTCCCGAATTTGTCCCGACGAACAACGAGCCGGCAGCGCTGTCTCAATTCATGCGGCTTGCGTACAAGCACGGGGTATCGTTGTATCACGTCTCTTACGTCAATTTCAGCCACCGAGATGAAGACATCGCAGACGCATTGCAGCGTTTGGAACGAGCTTGCGCCGAATTTAAACACTGCGAGAACGAGAATGAGCGAGCTTGACCATTGCTTGACCCGTAAGGCATGACCCGAATCATGTTGAAACTGTGTGTGAGCATTGTCATTTTTAATGAGCATAAGTACAGTACATGTATCATGGTATAAACGAATCATCATACGTGCATAGAAAAAGGGTTGACAAATTACCCATAGGGGTATATGATGGTGTTGTGTCTAAAGATACCCTGCAAGGTATGTAAGATGCGACATTATTTTTTACGTTTCAAAATACCCGTACGGGTATTAATCCGAAGATGACGCGTCATATTTTTTTGAATTCAAAAATACCTAGGGGGGTAAGTGAGTGATCAAATCGAATGAGCAGTTGGATGCAAAAGGGCTGACCTGTCCCATGCCGATCGTGAAAACGAAACAGGCGATGGCCAAGCTCGAAGAAGGTCAAGTGTTGGAAGTGCAAGCGACGGACAAAGGCTCCACGACAGATATCGCTGCTTGGTCCCGTTCGGTTGGACATCACTATTTAGGGACGGTGGAAATGGACAATGTCCTTTATCATTACATTCGCAAAGGCACGAATGAGCCGGAAGTGGAGAAGCCTTTTGAGCGCACGATATCAATTAACGAAATTGAATCGCGTGACGGATTGATTTTAGACGTTCGCGAAGCAGCAGAATATGCATTTGGCCACATCGAAGGGGCAAAGTCGATTCCGCTCGGTGAACTGGAGGCAAGGCTCGACGAATTGGATCGTGATCAAGAAATTTATGTCGTTTGTCGAACGGGGAGACGTTCAGACTTGGCAGCACAGCTTTTGGCGAAAAACGGTTTTTCAAACGTATATAACGTTTTGCCGGGCATGAGTGAATGGTCAGGCAAATTAATCAAACAAATTTAGGAGGAGATGTCTATGTCAGGAAAAACAGCGATTATCGCGGCAAACGGCGGGGTGTTCGATGCATACAAAGTATTTAACATTGCAACAGCGGCTGCAGCGTCAGAGAAAGAGGTGCGAATTTTTTTCACCTTTGAAGGTTTGCAGTTGATTCATAAAGAAGGGATGCACCATCTTGAAATGCCGGAAGGGAAAGAACACGTTGCAGAAGGATTCAAAAAAGCCAACATTCCTTCCATTCCAGAAATGGTCGAGATGGCGCGGGAATTGGGCGTGAAATTCATTGCTTGTCAAATGACGATGGATGTGATGGGACTCAAGAAAGAAGATTTGATCGACGGCGTCGAAGTCGGCGGTGCCGTAACTTTTTTGGAATATGCGAAGGATGCTTCTCCGACATTAACGTTCTAAACAATGAAATATTCAATCGGATCTCGAAAAACACTTTCATGACTAGAATGCGTTCTAATAAAATGTAATTCTAAAAAAATTGGTGTGCGAAAACAAGAAGCGGCGGGGAAAATTCTCCACTGCATAAAATTGAACAAAATTATACCTAAGGGGGTATTTTGGAAAATGGCAGCAAAGAAATGGACGGCAGCTCATGTGGCTCGGAAAGTGATCGACAATGAGGAATTGTTTATTTTAGACGTGCGAAATGAAGAAGCTTTTGCAGATTGGAAAATTGAAGGACGCCATTTTGAATATTTAAATGTTCCTTACTTTGAGTTGTTGGATGGCGTGGAAACGGTTCTCCCTAAATTGCCTGCTGATAAAGATATTCTCGTCGTATGTGCAAAAGAGGGCACTTCCGTGATGGTTGCGGAAATGATTTCAGAAGCCGGCCGCGATGCGGCTTATCTTGAAGGCGGAATGGAAGCGTGGAGCAGGTATTTGGAGCCGATTAAAGCGGCTGATTTAGAAAATGGCGGGGCGATTTATCAATTTGTGCGCCTGGGCAAAGGCTGCTTATCTTATATGGTCATTTCCGACGGGGAAGCGGCAGTGATTGATCCTGTTCGATTCACTGATGCATTTATCCATTTTGCGAAAGAAAAAGGGGCCGAAATCAAGCATGTCTTTGATACGCACTTGCACGCAGACCATATTTCCGGCGGACGCCGCATCGCAGCGGAAACAGGCGCGGTTTACTATCTACCGCCCAAAGATGCTTCCGAAGTCGTATTTGATTACACCCCGCTCACTGATGGGTTAAACGTGCAGATCGGCGCCTCTCATTTAGTCGTCCAAGCGCTTTATACGCCCGGACATACGATCGGGTCAACGTCATTGATCATTGATGACAAATATTTGTTTACAGGCGACACATTGTTTATTGATTCGATCGGCCGTCCTGACTTGGCGGGACTTGCGGAAGAGTGGGTCGATGATTTGCGTGAAACTCTGTATGACCGTTATCGGAAATTGTCTGAAGACTTGATCGTATTGCCTGCCCATTTCATGATCCTTGAAGAATTGAATGAAGACGGCACAGTTGCACGACGTTTGGGGGATCTGTTGAAAGAAAACCACGGTCTAAATATTGCGGATGAAGCGGAATTTCGCCGCACGGTAACGGAAAACTTGCCGCCGCAGCCGAACGCGCACCGACAAATTCGTCAGGTTAACATGGGGAAAATGACGCCTAATGAAGAAGAGCAAACGGAGATGGAAATCGGTCCTAACCGTTGTGCAGTCCGGTAAAGTCTAACCTTGAAAGGAGCAGATCCCAAATGAACATTGCCAAAACTTTAAATACAGCACCAATTTCTTGTCCATGACCATGGATTTGACTTTGATGCTCGTCCTGTTCGCCATCGGGTTTATCGGTTCTTTTCTATCGGGAATGCTCGGTGTCGGCGGATCGATCATTAAATATCCGATGCTGTTATATATTCCCCCTTTGTTTGGCCTGACTGCATTTACGGCTCATGAAGCATCCGGAATCAGCGCAGTGCAAGTGCTGTTTGCTTCCATTGCCGGAATATGGGCTTATCGCAAAGGCGGATACCTTCACAAGCCGCTGATCATTTATATGGGCGGGGCAATTTTTACAGGAAGTTTAATCGGCAGTTATGGATCGATTTTCTTTTCCGAACAAGTGGTGAATGTAGTGTACGGCCTGCTCGCCGGCTTGGCTGCTGTCATGATGTTTGTACCGAAAAAGCATACTGACGATATGCCGCTGCATGAAGTTGATTTCCATAAACCGCTGGCTGCGATGTTGGCATTCATCGTTGGGGCCGCCTCTGGCATTGTCGGTGCAGCAGGAGGATTCCTGTTAGTGCCAATCTTGTTGTCAGTGCTGCATATTCCAACACGCATCACCATTGCGACAAGTCTTGCGGTTACTTTTATTTCCTCCATCGGAGGAAGCGCAGGAAAATTGATCACAGGCCAAGTGGACATCGTTTCTGCAATGGTGATGGTCGCAGCCAGCCTGTTAGCAGCACCGCTCGGAGCCGCAGCCGGCAAGAGAATGAAAACGAAAATGCTGCGAATATTGTTGGCGCTTCTGATCGCCGCTTCAACCGTTAAAATATGGGTGGATGTGCTGACCGCATTCATATGGACGGAATAAGGCGAGGCAGTCGTGATCATTCACGTCGGAGAACAGCGAGAGGCGGAAACTCAGGACTTGCTTGATTTGTATTGTCTCATTCACTGTGATTTGTAAATTTCAATTCGGAATTATTCGTCACGACGCATCATTCAGTTATTTGTCAGTTTCCCGCTGTTTTCTCGCTGCTAATGAACATTTTCTTTCTGTTTATGTAAAACACTGCTTTTCATGTATAATGGATTTGGCGGGGATTTACCCAGGCGGGTATTCTATATCATGCAGTTGCGATGACGCCAACATTGCCAAAACTTTGCAGAAACAATCGATCCATGCAATATAAGGAGTGTTCATCCATGGAATATGATAAAACAATTGTCAATCGCCTGAAACGAATTGAAGGCCAAATTAAAGGGGTTTTAAACATGATCGAAAAGGGTGAAAATTGCAAAGATGTCGTCACTCAGTTGTCTGCTTCGCGAAGTGCCATTGACCGCACGATCGGTTTGATCGTGAGCATGAATTTAGAACAGTGCATTCGGGAAAGCATCGCAAAGGGCGAAGACACGCAAAATCTTGTGAAGGAAGCCGTAGATTTATTAGTGAAAAGCAGATAATGCCATTGTTTTATTAAGTGTGTGTAGTCCAGTGCTGTCAGCCAGCAAAAACAAATGATTGAAAAAAAGGTGGAGTGCAGTATGTCCGTGCAAGAAATAACCGCGAAACAATTGCAGCAGAAGTTAGCAGCAGGTGAAAAATTAAACATTATAGATGTAAGAGAAGCTGATGAAACAGCAGCTGGCATGATTCCGGGAGCAAAACATATCCCGTTGGGGCAAATCCCGGATCGCCTGCGTGAATTGAACAAGAATGAACTTTATTACATCATATGCCGTTCGGGCGGAAGAAGCGGAAAGGCGTGTCAATTTCTGAATGCACACGGCTATAAGGCGGTAAACATTGCCGGCGGCATGCTGGAATGGGAAGGAGACACAGAGTAATTCATTTCATTGTTCTGTCAATCGCTGATTTTTTAACTCTTTGTTCTTAACTTTTTTAAAATAAACATATGGTGCCAACGTGTGACGCAACGTGGTTTTGGTTCGCCGTTTTCGTTTCAATCGTCCTTCATCATCATGTCTTTCGATCATTTATCAAACGATGAGGAGTTAACGAATGGATCTAATGCAATGGATCATCCTTATATTATTTATCGCATTCATATGGAGCCGTTTTATGCCGGTTAAAGGCGTTTCGAATATAAGCGTTCAAGAAGCAAAAGATAAATTCAAAGATGCCAATGTTCAATTTATCGATGTCCGCACGCCGATGGAATATCGTGCCAACCATGTCAAACCTTTTATAAACATTCCTCTATCCAATTTGACATCTCAATTGCATGCATTAGATAAGGAAAAAGAGGTCGTAGTCATTTGTCAAAGCGGCATGAGAAGCATGAAAGCTGCAAAATTGCTCAAAAAACAAGGCTTTCAAAAAATTTGCAATGTTAGAGGCGGCATGAGCGCTTGGCATTAATATCCATTTAAAAATTGGGACATTTCATCGATTGACCGCTGATGCTGAACTGCACCTAATGTCACCAGCACTCAATGCAGGGATCGTTCAACACATGGGCGGTCCTTTTTATTTTATGCAGGAAGAAAGTCAGTGCATGATCTCTTTAGGTGATGCATTCGTCTATAGATTTTCTCATCGTTATCTGAGATTATATTTATATTACTTGTTCTTTATCTATTTTCGAACTCCATGACACATTTGCCTGGATTGGTTGTTAAACAGAGCTGAACATTGTTTGAGATTTTTAGATTAGGAGGACATGCATGCTTGGTTTAAAACGAAATACAGTGCGTGTTGTTGAATATGAAGCAGATTGGGCAGTACGATTTGAACAAGAGGCTGCAGAGCTTCGAAAACATATTGGCGATATTGCTCATGACATCCAGCATGTTGGCAGCACATCGGTTCCAGACTTGCCGGCAAAGCCTATACTGGATATTGCCGTTGCAGTGCCGTCGGTTGAAATGATTCCAGCTTTGGTTCGAAAATTAACGTCCTTAGGCTATATCGATCGCGGCGATCAAGGAAATGAAGGCGGATATTTGCTTGTAAAAGAAAGCGAGCCCGACGTTCGGTTCATACATATGCACATCGTAAGCAAAGACGACACGCAATGGCATCATTATATTCGTTTTCGTGACATTCTTCGTCAAAATCAAGACATCAGAGAACAATACGCTGACTTAAAGAAGCGATTGGCGAAACAATTTCCGAATAACAGAGGAGATTATACAAGCGGAAAAGCACATTTCATACAAACAGTTTTACAACAAGTTGATTCACAGTGAACTGCTCTAGATTTTTTGTTATTTAATCCTATGTTGTTGCTTTAATACACCTAATCGGGTGCAGCAACACGCGTGTCGAGTCGAAGGGGAACCTCATTGCATGGTTTTGATTCCCCGTCGACTATTTGCTTGCAATATCAAGATTTGTGCAATTAGGCATGGTGTTGTGCATGAATGAATTGTTCCGATAATTGCTGCCAGTTATCAGCCGCTTCTTGAGGGGTTGATTGCGTTACTTCGTAAATGAAAGCGCCGTTGTACCCCGCGTCCAGCAGCGCGCCGATAATTTTGGGCCAATCGTTGATGCCTTTACCGGGCATCCAATGTTTCTCGTCAATGCCGTCATAATCCGAAATATGCGTAGTGACGATTCTCTCTCCCAATTTTTGAATAAAATCTTCTGGACGCTCCATCAGCAAGTGGTTGACATCACAACAAATTCCCAGGTTCGGATGGCCGGATATTAAATATTCCATTTCCCCGCTGGAATTGCCCAAGCAAGTTCTTGGCAGACATTCGATGGCAAGCTTGACGTTTAATGCGTCCGCTTGATCCGCCAATTCGTTGAGCGAATTTTTGCAAGTTTCAAGACGCTGCTGCCGTTCCTCATTCGGGATCGGCTCCCAGCTCGGGTGCAGGACAGCAGTGCGAATTCCCCATTCGGAGGCAATGTTCATGACGTTTACAATTCGCTCCAATGCATCTCGTCTTGCTTGCGCGTCGAGAATAGATGGATCCCAAGCGGTTCCATAAGGAATGTGCAGTGACCATATGTCAATATTCAATTTGCGTGCAGTTTCAATCACGTCATCGCACTTGCTTTTGCTTTCCGAATCAAAAATGTCGAGATTTTTTTGTCTCCAAGCCAATTCAATGCAGTCCAATCCCGCTTGTTGAACGTCGATCAATTGGGGGAAATTCGCCAAGTTCATTGATTTGCCTATTTTCCAGCTCGGCGTCTTAATGAGATCAGAGATTTTCAGCACCTCCAAAGATTTATCATCATGTACAGGTAATTATACAAAATATGGCAATCAAAATATATGGACAAATGTAAGGATGAACATGGAAATTTGAAGTTTAAATGCGGGTGGGCTTCATTTGCAGTGATGCGAAAGTGCATTTGTTATTTATTTGAATTGTAACAGTTCATCCGTGCACACTGATGGAAAAATGGTTAAAATAGCGAATAGGACTGGCATTTTTGGCATAGATGCAGTACACTATTCATTCGTGATCATTGTTGTTTAATAGAGCAGCAGAAAGCGGGGTTGGCAGCGATGCATTTTCCATTGCAAGAGCCTGTGCTCATTTTTGGATTTGCAGTGTTAATTTTTTTAATTTTTCCGATCCTGATGGGGAAACTGAGAGTCCCTGCCATCATCGGTCCGATTATTGCAGGGATCATCATCGGTCCGAACGGGCTTGAAATACTGGCGCGGGATTCGACCATTGAACTGCTTGGAACGGTCGGCTTGCTGTTTATTATGTTTATCGCCGGGCTCGAGCTGGATTTGGATGGTTTCAAAAAATATCGAAACCGCAGCATTTTATTCGGGATTCTGTCCTTTACCATCCCGTTAATACTGGGAATATTCGTCGGATTGTGGCTGGATCTCAGTTTGCTGTCAGCCATCTTGTTCGGCGCGATTTTCTCAACGCATACGCTGTTAGGCTATCCGGCGATCAGCCGGCTTGGCATTTCGAAAAATAAAGCAGTGACAACCGCGGTTGGCGGGACATTAATTACGGACAGTTTGGCGCTTTTGGTGCTTGCCGTCATCGTAGGCGCATCGGAAGGCAACTTATCCGTCGGCTTTTTAGTTTCTTTGATCTTGGCCATTATTTTGTTTGCTGCGGCTGTTCTCGTATTGACTCCTTACTTAACGAAGTGGTTTTTTAAACGGTCCAATAAAGAAGGGACGGCGGAGTTTAATTTTGTTCTGGCCATTTTGTTCGTGGCAGGAGCGATTTCTTTGTTCGTTGGCTTGGAGCCGATTATCGGGGCTTTCTTGGCTGGTCTGGCTTTAAACCGATACATTTACGATCACGGTCCGCTGATGAATCGAATTCGATTTACTGCCAATGCTCTCTTTATTCCGTTTTTCCTGTTGTCCGTAGGGATGCTGATGGACCTTAGCGTACTAGTCACGAGCATGGGGGCTTGGCTGACTGTGGCTGTCGTTACTTTTGTAGCTGTCGGCAGCAAACTGCTGGCCAGTTGGCTGACGAGCAAAGTATACGGCTATTCGAATACCGAAAACATGGTCATCTTCGGGCTTTCTACAACCCACGCGGCAGCAACGCTGGCCATTACGCTCGTCGGGTATCAATTCGGGCTGTTTGACCAGCAGATCATCAATGCGGTGATCGTGATCATATTGCTGACATGCATATTAGGCCCGTATTTGAGTGAAAAATATGGAAAGAAACTGGCTGTAGACCAGGAAAAAGCAGTGCTTGATGACGACGGTCTCCCTGAACGAATCTTGATTCCGATGGGGAATCCGAATACGATGGAGTCGCTGCTTGATTTAGGATTCATATTAAAAAATGCGCTCCATTCGGACGAGCCGCTTTATCCATTAACGATCGTGCAGAAAGATTTAAAGGAAGCGAGCAATGAGGTGGCCCATGCGGAAAGAATGCTTGGCCGCGCGATCATGTATGCTTCCGGCGCTGAAGTTTCCGTCAAACCATTGACGCGCGTCGATCTCAATATTGGATGGGGAATTGAGCGTGCCGCCACGGAAGAACGGATCACAACCATCGTCGTTGGATGGGACGGTTCAGCCGGGAAAAAACAGAAAGCGTTCGGCACAGTGATCGACAATTTCTTGGAACACACGTATCAGCGCGCGCTTATTACGCATATCCGGCAGCCGCTGAATACGCTCGAGCGGGTCATATTAATTTTGCCTAACAATGTCGTGCACAAACCGGGATTTGAAGATGCGATTTCGATCGTTAAGAGCATCGCTTCACAACTTAGTGCGAAAATTAAAGGGTTGGTCATACGCGATAACTTGGACGCTTACCAGCAAGTTTCCGAACGTGTTCATCCGAACGTCGAAATTGAGTTTCAATCGATCGACAGCTGGGAGTCCCTTTATGAAAATGATACAAAGAGCGTCAATTCAACCGATCTTGTCATTTTGATAAGCGCAAGAAGAGGAACGGTGGCATGGCAGCCGATCTTAGAGACGATGCCAAGGAAACTCGCTTCCAGAAATCTGGAAAACTTCATCATCTTATACCCGACGGAGATGAAAGAAACGGACATTCGCGGATCGCGCGGCATCGATATTCCGAAAGAAATTTTGTTCAAAAATGATTAACGAGGACGTTCGAGCGTTCGAGCAAACATCTCGTGACGTTCCTTGGTTGGCGCTTGGCAGGCAGCTGGCTGCTTTCAACCGCTTCAGACAAGGCAGTGCGTTTCTCTTCTATAGCAGAGCGCTTCTTCCTAAGGGAAGATATGCTTTTCACATATGACAGGAGTCCGATCATTTTGTCAAAAATTGCAACAAATGCCGGCAAAGTTTTTCGTCCTGCGTCAAGGTCAGCATGTGATCGGCATGGGGAGAGAACCAGATTCGGGATGGAATAATCAAGCCTGCTTTTTCGCACAATAAGATCCAGCATTTCTAAAGGAGAGTGAATGATTTGGGTGAGCGAACGCAATTTGTGGAAGGGGATCGCGCCCCGAACGATGGGGTGTATATTGAAACTGGAGAAAAACATAACGCAGTGATGGGCATCGAAGATCCCCAAAAGGTGACGTTGAAAAAAGGAGAGAAATTTCCAGAAACGAAAAATGATGACCGCAAATGGGTGCGCATGAAAAAATAACTGAATGCTGCAAAACTGCGATGGAGCCTGCCTCGATGACAATGAGACGGGCTCCGTTTTTTGCTTTAAACAAGATTGGCATGGTGAATTATTGAATCATAATCCTTTGCACGCCGTGGCTGTCGAAGAAAAATTCGACTTCTACTTTTGTCGGTGCTTTTTTCCATTGCTCCCGCCATTGCTTTTCTGTGTATGTTCGTTTTCCTATAGTCAGCGTCCGTTCGCCGATCCGCAAAGGATCGACGTCGAGTTTTTGCAGTTTAGCGATAAAATGTTCCAAGTTTTCTTCAAAATACGATTCGATTTTTTCCCGCAGCGCTTCTGCTTCCTCGTAAACCATTAAATTGTAATCGCCTTGGTATTCTTCAATTCGTCCGCGCAGATGAAGTTTAATATGAACCGTTTGATCGGAAGAGATGGAAATATGTGATTTTGAAGTGAGCGCTCCAATCGACAACTGCAAATCAGGCAGCGGAGTGACTTTTTGAATCGCTGATCTTTGCTTGAGCAATTGATAGAAGACATCTTCCAGCTCATTGATGTAAGCGACCATGCGATCGCCTTGAAGAAGCGCGGTTCCGTAATAAGACAATGTTTCATGTTCGGCTTTAAAGAGCGGGATGACCGGATCGGCATACGGCGAGTAAAAGGATTCCAAAAATTGGTGCAGATTGGTCGTCGTATATTCGCCATGTCGTTCATAATGAGCGAACATTTTATACAAATACATTTCAAGCGGCAAATCAGGTTTGGCTGTAAAATGATGTTTAATATAATGTAAAAAGTTGCCGTCTACGATCGCTATGAACACCCGCCCGCCAATTTCTCGATCGAGCACAAGCGTGTTCATGATCGGAAAGATGCCGGTTTCTGCGATTTGTTTGGAAATCATGACGATGCGCATCTGACCGCTT
>CALKAN010000010.1 GCA_937983035.1 uncultured Paenibacillaceae bacterium
GTGAAATGACTTCATACCAAATGTATAAAGCGCACTATCATGATTTATACGAAATCTACTATTTGATTTCAGGAGAGCGAAATTTTTTAATCGGCAACAAAACGTATAGAGTCGTGCCCGGCGATCTTGTTTTCATCCGGCCCAATGAAGTGCATCGATCGATGAACACTTCCGTGCAATATCATGAGCGGATGGTAGTCCATTTCAACAAAAAATTTCTAAGCGAGGCCGGCGCATTGCTCGATGATGAACATTCCCCTTACATTTCGCAAACGCCGATCATTTCCGCTCCCATGCCTGCCCGCAACAGAATTAAAGAACTGATGCATCGAATGATTCAGGAAAACAGCGGAAGAGACATAGGATACGAATTCAATATTAAATCAGCGATTTACGAATTGCTGGTGCTTTCGATCCGTTTGAACAGGGATGCAATCAACAAGCCATCTGCTTACAACACCCCTGCCCATCAGAAAATTTCTTCGATGATCCAATTTATTGACGAGCATTACGATCGTCCCTTGACTCTTTCTTCATTAGCTCAACAATTTCATTACAGCCCTTTCTATCTCAGCCGGTTGTTCAAGCAAACGACCGGATTTACGTTCAGCGAGTATGTCACGCTCGTTCGGATCAAAGGCGCGCAGAAGCTTTTGCGGGAAACGAAATGGAAAGTGAGCATGATCGCAGAGAAAGTCGGTTTTCATGACCTGTCTCACTTTGGAAAAACGTTCAAGCGGATTTCTAACTGCACGCCGTTGCAATATCGGAAATTTTACAAACAAAAATGATAAAATATATTGCGAAAAGACAGGACAGTTTCCGACTAATCTTTCTCGCGGCCGGCAGTGTAAAAATCAGACAATTGCTGATCAGTCAGCGGATAACCCGGTCTGTCTTCGAATCCCATAATATATGCTCTCCATGTTTCATGAGGGCCGACGGTCAAATCGGCGGAAAAGGAAACCGTTTGCTTCCCTTCGATCGTATGATCAAATTGCTCATCGGCATATGCTGTCCCTTTCCATTCCCCATTCGGTTTATATACTTCTACGATCCCCCGCCCATAGATCGAAACTTCGTCTTGTTTTATTGCAGACATGGATAAAATATGACCCTCGCCGTCGATCACCACGTCACGGATCTCGAACGGATAATCAGCTTTCGGCTGAATCAATTTCTCTGGGTATGCTGCATTCGGCGCAGGTCCCAGATCGATGATCGAAGCTGGAACGATATAAGGAATCTCATCCCTTGCGCCTTCCAGCATCTCGGCTAATATGTTGGCTTGAGGCGATTCAGGATCTGCTTCCATGACCGCTTTGGCTCCGTCAATAAACATTTTGGCAAAATGATCAACCCCTGCGTCGTTCGGATGCGTGCCGTCCACGCCCTCCCTTTGCATAGCCCTGAAATAGTAGTCCGTGCTTGCATGCGTCTTGCCTAAAGCTTCACAAAGCTCGGCATACCAGGCAAGCGAAGACGCATTCAGATCAACAAAGGCAATGTCCGCTGCGCCTTGAGCGATTTTCTCCTCCGCATATTGTCTGCCTTTTTCAGAAAAACCTGCTAATGTCGAAGACCAAACATTTGCCGCTGCATCGTATTGGAAATCTCTGTGCCGATCAATCGGACCGACGATAATGAATTTCGCTCCCCTTTGACGAACATAGTCATAGTAGTAAGAAATTCCGTCATAATAACCTTCCGGACCATCTTTTTTATGATTGTGGCCAAACTGAAAATAAACAAAATCCCCCGACCGGATCCGATCTTTAAATTGATCAAAATGCGGCTTGCTGCTGTAAGCGTTCAGCCCGCTCTCGGCATGGTTGGACACCGCAATATCGGGACCGATGTATTTCGGTAATGCTTGTCCCACGCCAGCGTAATTTTGCAGCCTGAAGTATGGCAGCGGCGCCAGCTGGTCAGTTACCGTAGAATCTCCGAGCACCCAAATGGTCCTGCCGTGCTCCAACTGCTGAATTTCGGCAGAAGAAATGGCGGCGTTGTCTCCACAAACGGCAATATTCAGCATCGTGTCTTCATAGATCCCCGTCACTTTCGAGTAAACGTTCTGAACGTTGACGTTAAATTCATAGGGCAGGATCGTTCCAGCCGGAATCACTTTCTCCGTCAAATGCATGTGCCGTTTTTCCGAAAACAAATTGACAACGGCATCTTTGCTTGGATCCGCACCGACTAAAGTGACTTTTACTTTATAGTGCGTATTCGGTCTAACGCGCACAGCAAATCTTATGGGCATGCCGGGTTCAGTGACTGCAACGGCATCATCATGGATCGATGCAGGATGAAGTTTAGATACGTCCCGCAGTTTTATTTCTTGACCTTCTTGCAGCACAAATCCGTCGCTCCTCGGGTCTTCATTGTGCCCGTCAGGACCCAATCCTAAAAAGCCATAACCTCTTTCCTCACAATATTTCATATCAGCAGTTACTTTTATATACTGAGATCCCGTCCGGTCAACAGGACCAAAGTCGAACATCCATGACTTCATCGCTGCTTCCACCTTTGCTTTAAATGGTCATCCTATATAACATATAAAAAATTCATCTGCAGTTCTCCGCATTTTACATCGGCTCCTTGCGGATTCCCGCTTTAATTGCTTTTTTTTTAAAAAAGGCCGGGACATTTAAGTCCCAGCCCTGTTGCCTGTTGACACTTAGAATCAATTTATTGAATCAAGCGAATCATAATCCTTGGCTGATCACATTTCAGCTGCAGCTCCAGCTCAATACAGATTCACCTCTCAACACTTGCATGCGCTTTCATCTAATTCAATGTGCTTCCCATTATTGAACGGCTTCAGCTTTGAGTCTTTGGTTCGCTGCATCATCTGCCGTACGAATCGCGGTATTCATATCTATTTCCCCGAGTATAATTTGCGGCAATACTTTGCGAATCTCTTGTTCCACAATGCTGTCATATCGATTTTTCAGAGACATCGGGGCCGGTTCATGTGCAAACACTGCAGCCCAGTTTTTATCTTTATAAGGACTGTGTTGAGCAAAGGCTTGCTGCACCGATTCATTCATCAGAACTGGAACATCGCCCCGCTTGGAATTTCTTAATTGCATTTCTTCCGAAACTAAATATTTGATCACCTTTATCGCTGCTTCCTTATGTTCACTTGTTTTCGTCACGCTGAAATAGATTGGATAAGGCTGGCTTCCGATTTCGGGAAGCTCTTCAAATACCGGCATCGTGGTCAGGTCCCAATTCAATCCATCCATATCGCTGGTAAAAATCGTGGAGATCAGTCCAACATACATCGCAAGTTTCTGATCATTGACTAGATTGTACTTTCCGGGCGTGTTTCCTTGCCTTTCATTTCTCATAAACTCTTTGTACCCGTCTGACGCCCCAGGCATGACGAACATTGCATCCAACACTTTCGCCCACAATTCATTCTTTCCGAGATTGGATTCAAATGCATCAAGAGCTATATATGGAAGAGAAAATTGATTCGTTCTCATGACATGTCCCTGTTCTGCATACAAACCGACATACTGTTCGCCTTCATCGACTCTGGTCATCAATCTGCTGAGCTCTGCTGCTTCCTCCCAGGTCAATCCGTCTTTCGGATACTCCACGCCAAATCTGTCAAACAAATCTTTATTGTAGAGCAATACGTTGATCACATTCACGACCGGAATGCCCCACATTTCGCCTCCAGAAAGCGCCCTCATTCCTTCGACG
>CALKAN010000011.1 GCA_937983035.1 uncultured Paenibacillaceae bacterium
CACCGACCACCTGCTCCAGCATTTGGGTGTCGATGTCTTCACCGCTGGTTCCATCGCGTTTGCGAACCGCGAGGATTTACAAGGCGAATTGCGGATTCATTTGGATAAATGGATGAAATCAGCCCCGCTCGCAGAAGGCAAAGCTTGCTTTGATCTGCTCCTTAGTTCACCCGGTTCAATGGTCAAAATATTGCTGGCCGTGAAATGAAGCGGCGGCATCATGCGGCATGCATGGAGGTGATGGAATGAAACTGCGGCATAAAACAGCGATCGTGACCGGAGGCGCAGGCGGCATTGGCAAAGCTATCGCCAAGAAATTTTTGCAAGAAGGCGCGCAAGTTGTCATTTGTGACATTCATGAAGCGAATTTAGCGGCCAGTTTGGAAGAACTAAGCACATATGGCACGATATACGGCATTGCATCAAACGTTGCAGATCCTGATGCGGTGGATGAACTGGCGGCTTTTGCCGCTGATAAACTAGGACGGGTGGACATTCTCGCCAACAATGCCGGCATCGCCCGCTTTACGAATTTTATCGATATTTCTCCAGATGAATGGGATCAGATGATGTCAGTGAATTTGAAAGGGATGTTTCTTGTTTCTAAAGCGATCGCGCGGATGATGATCAAGCAAAAGAGCGGCAGCATCATTAACATGGCATCGACGAACAGCTTTATGGGCGAAGCTAAATTAGCTCATTACAATGCGTCAAAAGGCGGTGTTCTACAGCTTACCAAAACGATGGCGATCGAACTGGCGCCGCACCGCATACGCGTCAATGCAGTCAGTCCAGGCATGATCGCTACAGACCTTGCTTTGAAAGGCGGAATGAGCGAACAAGAAATCGAGAAAATTGTTCAGGCGATTCCGCTGGGCAGAAGAGGGACGATGGAAGAGGCGGCTAACGTGTTTGCATTTCTTGCTTCAGATGAGGCGTCATACATCACAGGGACTTCGATCGTTGTAGACGGAGGACAAACTTGCCAGCAATAAATATATAAAAGCCATGGTGCCGCATTGACGTTGGCATGATGGCTTTCCCTTTGATTGGAGCAGCGCATGCGCTGGAATTAAAGACAATTTATAGACTGTAAATAATGGAAGGAAAATGCCGCATATGTTCGAACCAATATTATTGGCAACGCTTACACGATTGGGTTAGAAGGGGGAATGCGTCAAAAGAAAGTTTCAAACGGATAATGGCTTTCATCATTTCAAAAATAAAGGAGGAATATTCATGCAATTAACTTGGCAGAAGCAGTCATTTGCGAAAAAGCATGTGAAATGGACAGCTGTTTTATTGACCGCCGTCTTATGCTGGAGTCTATGGCTGCCGCCAGCCAGTTTTGCAGCACCAGGTGATTACCCAGAATTGGAGGATACAACGATGTATTATTTTACGCATATTGGATTTCCAGGACAAGATACGCAGCCCGGATGGCGCTTGGTCGGTGATCCCGATGATCTGCCGCGGGTGATCTATCAATCGTATTATGGAGCGAGAATAGAAGCTTCGACTGCACATCCTTCGCGCTCGTTCATTTTTGAAGTGCCGGAGGACAGCAAGTATTTGCTCCGCTTTTCCGGCTATTGGTCCGGTGCCGGCGGCACGGCGGATATTTTGGTAGACGGCGTCAAACAGGGTG
>CALKAN010000012.1 GCA_937983035.1 uncultured Paenibacillaceae bacterium
TGCCGAATCGGTCACCAACGATCTCTTCCAAAAATGCTGGTTGGAATTGTTCTGCCTTGCTCATGCCGCAACCTCCTGATTATTCGTCAAATTCAGTAAAGTCCACATTGTCGAGTATCCAACGTTTGCGCGGATCGACCTTGTCCCCCATTAATATGGATACGCGTCTTTCGGCTTTTGCCGCATCTTTGATCTGCACTTGCAGCAAAGTCCTGGTCTTCGGATTCATCGTCGTTTCCCACAACTGTTCAGGATTCATTTCGCCCAACCCTTTATAGCGCTGCAATTCGATGCCTCGGCCCAGTTTCTTAACAAGCGCTTGCCTTTGTTCTTCAGACCAAGCATAATGCACTTCTGTCTTGCGCCCGCTCTTTTTGCTGATTTTGTAAAGCGGGGGCTGTGCAATGTAAACCATGCCTGCTTCAATTAACGGCTTCATGTATCGATAGAAAAACGTCAGCAGCAAAACTTGAATATGCGCACCGTCGGTATCCGCGTCTGTCATAATAATGATTTTGCTGTAGTTGCTTTCTTCTGCTTCAAATTCAGGACCGACTCCCGCTCCGATCGCAGCAATAATGGCTTGATATTCCTCATTTTTTAAAATATCGGGCAGCTTGGCTCTTTCCGGATTCATCGGCTTTCCTTTTAATGGAAGAATCGCTTGATGCTTCGAGTCCCGTCCTTGCTTTGCCGATCCGCCGGCAGAATCCCCTTCCACGATAAACAGTTCGTTGCGCGAAAAATCTTTCGATTGCGCCGGGGACAATTTCCCGCCCAAGTTCGAGCTTTGACTCCGTCCTCTTTTGCCGGAGCGCACTTCTTCCCGTGCTTTGCGGGCTGCCGCTCTGGCTTTTGCCGCTTGCACTGACTTTTTGATCAGAAGCTGCGCCGTCTGCGGATTTTCTTCCAGACACAGAGCCATCTGCTCAGATACGACGGCATCCACTGCGCTGCGCGCTGCCGCGCTGCCCAGCTGATCCTTCGTTTGCCCGACGAATTCCACGTCGCTCATCTTTAAATTAATGACGCACATCAGGCCTTCTCTAAGATCTGAGCCTTCTAAGTTTTTATCTTTTTCTTTCAAAAGCCCCGTTTTTCTGGCGTAGTCGTTCATCACGCGGGTCAGCGCCGTCTTAAAACCGGTTTCATGCGTTCCGCCTCCGCGGGTAGGAATGGAATTGACAAATGAAACTAAAGTTTCCGTATATCCATCGTTGTATTGCAGGGCCGCTTCCACTTCAATATCATCTTTCTCTCCCGCAAAATGAATGACCTCATGCAGCACATTTTTATCTTCATTTAAAAACTTAACGAATTCAGCAGCGCCGCCTTCATACAGAAAAGTATCCTGCTGACCTGTGCGTTCATCCTTCAGTTTGATTTTCAATCCTGAATTCAAAAATGCCAATTCCTGAAGTCGTTCAGCAAGCATATCGTAATGCAGCGATATCCCGGCTTTAAACACGCGCGGATCCGGCTTAAACGACACTTTAGTTCCCGTCTTCCGCGTCGTCCCGATAACTTCCAAACCGGTAACCGGTTCGCCCGCTTTTTCGGTTCCGTCCGGCAGCCTCGTATATTCAAACCGCTGCTTGTAAATTTTGTTGTCTCGATAAATTTCCACTTCCAGCCACTCGGACAATGCATTCGTCACCGAAGCTCCTACGCCGTGAAGCCCCCCTGTTTTCTTATATCCTGAACCGCCAAATTTTCCGCCGGCATGCAGCACCGTAAACACAACTTGCGGTGTAGGGATTCCTAATCGATGCATTCCGGTCGGTATGCCGCGCCCATTGTCTTCCACCGTAACGGAATCATCTTTGTGAACCGTGACTGATATTTGATTGCAAAACTTAGCCAGATGCTCATCAACAGCATTGTCAATAATTTCCCATACGATATGATGCAGCCCGGAAACACCTGTATTCCCAATGTACATGCCTGGGCGTTTACGCACAGCATTGAGCCCTTCCAGCACTTGAATATCATCCGCATCATATGATTCATCCGCATCATGCAATGCATCCGTTTCGTTCGATTCAACCGCATCATGCAATGCATCCGCATCCAAACGTTCATTGTCCATTGCTTCGCCGCGAGCTTTCCGGCCTGCATTTGATTTCCGATCTGATTTCCGATCTTCTGATGATGCTGCACTTTGAGCATTTTTCATATTTTCACGATCTTTCGTTTGCTTGGAGGCATCCGAATCCCCCGATTTCGTATCAAGTTCTGAAATTGCGAACAAATCCATTTGTTCCAAACTGCTTGTCCTCCTTACTGTGATCAAGTAAAACGCAGCTCAACATTGTACTATTTAAGATAATGCTTCTTCGCGAATAATGCAAATCAATGCCATTTCGTTCGATTTCGCATCACGCCTCTTCTAACAGCCCATCTCGCACCGCTTCGTTTCCTTTTTTGCACCTTTTTAAATTTGTTCTCGCGCTAATTTCTGCACGCTGCTTTTCGTCCTTCGTCCGCTCTTTACTTTCGCTGCAGCACAATTTCCGGCCTTATCCCTCTCGCTCAGACACCTCCTTTTGATATGCAATATATCCCCTGATCGCACCTTTTAACCCTTATCCCTAAGGCTCAGAAAAATGCTTCATTCATATCCCTGCCATTTTTAAACAAGTATTTATATTCCATCTTTGTATCCTTTTGGTGCATCCTTTTGCACAGCTATTAGTGCAACTTTTTTCGAATCTCAATGCGCAGCTAATTGTGAAACATTTTTCGAATCCCTTTAAGCAGCTATTTGTGCATCCATTTATGTGCCTTTGCGCTTCACTTTAAGCACGTCTTTAAGCAATCTTCAAAGCATTCAAACATATCTCCAAGCATATCTCCAAGCATCTTTTAAAACATCTTTTAAAATACACATTACACGTTCATACTGCTTATAAAAAATCATTTTGTAAAACCGTTTCTTTTTTGTTCTTAACCATTTTCATTTTATAATCCTTGACCTGGGAATGTTTGTTTGCTATAATGCAAATAAGATCATACGTTCCCTTTTGTCGGGTTG
>CALKAN010000013.1 GCA_937983035.1 uncultured Paenibacillaceae bacterium
ACGGCATATGCCGGCGAATCACAGGCGGAAGCAGCGTCAAGCGAAAGCGAAATGGATTCAGGCGATGAAGTTCAGAAACAATTTAAATATTTTCAATCGCTTGAACAGGGGATGATTACCGAACTCGTTTCAAACGAGAACGCAACCGTTTTGCTGGATGATGAATCCGTCCATTTACGGCATTGGCTGGAAATTCGGGAAGGCGGGACCGTGAAGGAAGTACAATTAGGAGAAGATCGTTTTATCTTTGGAAGGGACGAGGCGACCGCACACTATGTGACAACGTCCAAACACGCATCGCGCAATCATTTTGAAATATCCCGGGAAGGAGGCGCTTTTACGCTGATCGATTTAGGATCCAGCAACGGCACCTATTTGAATGATAAAATGATCGCGCCGTATAAGCCGATGCCGCTCAAGCATGGTGACCAAATACGCGTGTTGGATACGACGATCGTATTTAAAGAAATCAGCCTGACATGACATATGCAATCTGCTTGCATGCTGTGGTAAAATAGCAGTAAAAAAGAAAGTTTGTGGCTGATATGAAAGAAATCAACGAGCAGCAGTGGTTAGAAAAATTAGAACAAAAAAAGACTTTTGCTGTTTTCGTGCATACGTCGATGTGCGGCACATGCAACTTAGCGCGACAAATGCTGGACGTGCTCATGGCCATGGATGCTGAGCAGCCGATTTATCAAATCAATATTCAATTCATGAGACAACTGCAAATAACTTACGGCATTGAAAGCGTGCCATGCTTGCTGCTATTCGAAGAAGGACGTTTGACGAAGCGCGTTTATGCGATGCAATCTGTATCTTATTTATATGAAATTACAGCTCCGCTTCGCAAGACGGAATAGTTTTTTTGACCGGGTGCATTTGTCAGAAAACTGTAATCGATTCGTAAACGTGCTGTGACGACACCGGAACATACCATGCTTACAATTAGATTTACCACGATACAAGCAAAGGGGATGTTCCATGCTGCGAAGAACAGCGGTATACGCGGTCGTGCATGCACTTTTCGGAATGAGCATATTGCTTGTCATGCTGGGCGCGCAGGACAGCGGCAGCGATCGAGTCATTGTAGCCGTGCTTGATACAGGGGTTGATGACTCCCATCCGATGTTGCAAGGAAAGGTGATCCAAGGCTTTGACTTTGTGGATTTTAAATCGGTTTCTGAAGACACGGTCGGACACGGGACTCACGTAGCAGGGATCATAGCCTCAAAAGCGCCGGATGCGGAGATCTTATCCGTGCGGGTCATCAGCAATGAAGATCGGTTGCACAATACATACTTGGCCATTCTATATGCGATTGCCAAAGGCGCGCGCATCATTAATATGAGTTATGCGGAGCCGTATCATTGGCTGACCGATCTGGCTGTTCGCTATGGAAGGGCAAAAGGGGTCTTATTCGTTGCTTCTTCTGGAAATCGCGGCATTAACGGCAGTTTTTACCCGGCCAAATATGAAGGCGTTTACAGCATCAGCGGATTTAATGAACGCGAACAAACCATTTTTGGCAATTATGGAACAGAGGTGCATTATTTGGCGCCGAGCGTCAGGATTCGAAGCGCGGGATTAAACGGCGGCTATGCCTTCAAAACCGGAACAAGCATGGCTGCCGCTTATGTATCAGGCGTGTTGGCTTATTTAATGACAATCAGGCCGGACTTAAGCGAAAAAGAAATCATTCAGTTTCTCGATGATTATTCGCGATCCGAAGTTTTTGCACACGATGACCTGACCGAGCCGATGGAATATAAAATTGTTGATTCTGCTCATATTCAAGCGGCTGTAAGCGGTCTTGCAGAATTGACTGCCGCATATTCACATGGGATGAATGCATGGAACAGGAACAATTAGCTGTTATATCGTTCAATCACTCGGGTGAAGGCACTCGGGTATAAAATTTCATATGCGCTTAAGCTCCCTTTCTTTTATCTGAGCCTCATTATTAGGTATAATGAGTAGAAGCGAGATAAAAGACAAGGGAGCTTTGTTATGAACGATATTGTGTTGCAACAATTAGTGGATCAAGCAGATTTATCAGACAGTTTGTTAGCAGACATTATGGAAAAACGGAAGCAGCGGCTGCAGGCCAATATGCAGCATGACCCGGCCATTCGTTTGGCGCCGCCGGGGTATGAGACGCCGTTTCCAGAAATATGGAAAGATGCCGTTGCGATCTTGGCACAAGGGAAAAACTTGCTGCTTAAAGGACCTACGGGATCCGGGAAAACGAAATTGGCTGAAACATTGTCTTATTTTTTTGGCCAGCAGCTTTACAGCGTGAACTGTTCTGTTGACCTGGATGCGGAAGCATTGCTTGGTTTTAAAACTTTAGTGCAGAAAGACGGACAGACGGTCATTGATTTTGTGCCGGGTCCGGTTATTCGAGCGATGCGGGAAGGTCAGCTTTTGTATGTAGATGAGATTAATATGGCTAAGGCAGAGACGCTGCCGATCTTAAACAGCGTGCTTGATTACCGCCGTCAATTAACGAATCCTTTTACAGGGGAAACGATTTACGCCAGTGAAGGGTTTGGCGTCATCGCCGCAATGAATGAGGGCTATATCGGCACATTGCCGTTGAATGAAGCTTTAAAAAACCGTTTTGTTATATTGGATATCCCGTATTTGCAAGGAGAAAGATTGAAGAAGCTGCTGCTCAATCAATCGCTGCAAAAAGATGAATCCGTGATTGAGCGATTCGTTCGCTTGTCCAGTGATTTGATGACGCAAGCTGAAACAGGGCAAATTGCGGAAGAAGCAGTATCGATTCGCGCTTTGCTGGATGCATGCGACTTGTCTTTGCACATTCCGCCTTTGCGCGCGATTGAACGATCGATTGCCGGGAAGATGGACGACGACCGGGAAAAGGCAGCAGTCATGAATATTGCGGAAACATTGTTTTAATCCGTGAATAGATATGGGATGTTTAGGCGGGAGCGGGATCTTTAAGCAAGGTTTTCATTGCAAAACAGCGACTTTATCAATATTTTTGCAGAGACGTTGGACAATGATAAATTATGAAAGGAAGGAGGCAGGGCCATGGTATTCGCGCTTGTAGAGGAACAGATGGATCCGTTCGCCCGGATGCAATTGATCGATTTGGCGCAGACGTTGGCGCGCATGCCGGAGCTGACCGTAGATGTTGAGCAAGCCTCCTATTTTGATGATGCAGACGGCGGAAAGATCGGCATCAGCTTGTTTTGGAGCAGTTTGGACAAAGAAGAACGATGGATCGGCGAAAAAAGCGATGTATATTTACGGGCGGCAGGCAGCGCTCGTCATTCTGATGCGCGATCGATTCAACAGTATTTGGATAAAACAAAGGGCGGCAAGCTGCCGCGATTTTCGAAACAGCTGCTGGCCATCGGTGAAGATATGCGGCTGGAACGCCTAATCACAGAAGAAAGGCCAGGAATGAGGAGAGCGTTCGAATTTCGTGAACGGTACCTGGGCCGGATGATGGCAGATCGAGCGAAACAGTCTGTTGACAGGCAAGATTGGTGCGGCCTGCTTCTTTGTTTTGTTTATTTTTATTTGCGGGGAGAAAGAGCAGCTGAGCAGCAGCGCGAGTTGAAGCAA
>CALKAN010000014.1 GCA_937983035.1 uncultured Paenibacillaceae bacterium
CAACAAATTGCTGCAGCTGATTTCGGTCTACCGTAATCACCGAAGCGCCGCCAATCGTTTCTTCTCGCAGAAGATGATTGGGCGGGAGCTGCACGCTGCCGATCGAGTCTGTGTTCACTTGGAATGCGAGCGTGCCGAGTTTGACCATGTCATTCAAGCTCAAGTTTGTTTGGATATACGGCTCGATTTTGTTTAAAATCGTCGGCAGTCTTAATAAATTCGCCGTCGTTTGCATTTTTTCCGCGACTGCCATTAAAAATTTGCGCTGTCTTTCCGTGCGCGCATAGTCCGAAAGAGCGTCGTGCCGGAACCTGACATATTGGAGAGCTTTCTTTCCATCTAATGTTTGCAAGCCTTGTTTCAGATCGATGTCCCATTCTGGACCGTCGGCCCGGCTCCGGTATTGCATGTCTTTTTCTACATAATATTCGACGCCGCCGATGGCATCCACCAATGCAACAAAGCCTTGAAAATCAACATAAACATAATATTGGACAGGCAATCCAGTAAACTCGCTGACGGTTTCCATCGCCAACTCCGCTCCGCCGAGCACAGTGGCAGCATTGATGCGAGAATGCCCGCGGTTTGGGATCTGAACATACGTATCTCTTAAAATGGAAAATAATGATGCCTGTTTTGTCACGGGGTCGATCGATACGATGAGCATCGTATCTGTTCGCGGCATTTGAGATGATGCATGATCCAAGTCTCTCGAATCGCCGCCCAGGACTAAAATGTTGACTCTGTCCGTGCCTTCCCACTTGGGAGGGACATACTCTTCTTCCCCTTGCTGCTTGCTTCCTGCGGATGGATTGTTTCCCGCTTGCGGCTGGTTGTGCTCATGAATCCCTATGCCGAATTTTACGAAAGAAAATCCGTAATAGGCGATTAACAGCAAAGCGGCTGCAACCAAAATCAATCCAAGTCGCTTGATGCCTTTTGCCATAGGAATTGTCCTTTCTTAAACGGATTAAGTTTTATTATTATAACCCCGTCTGTGATCAATGACCCAAAATCATATCCAGTATATTTTATCTGAAAATGTCTAATGTAGCAAATCGTTGTCGAAGCGCCGCTAATGCAAATTCATGCGTAATTATCGCATGGAATGTGAGTGCAAGCATGCCGACATGGATGAAACATGATCAATCTTTGGTATACTATTGGACAAGGAAGGAAACAGAAGGAGGTTATTTATTATGGCTAAAGTCGAAGCGGGACAGCCTGTGCCTGATTTCACGCTGCCTGCAAGCAATGGTCAAGACATATCGCTGAGCGATTTTAAAGGGAAAAAAGTCGTCATCTATTTTTATCCGAAGGACATGACGCCGGGCTGCACCGCAGAATCTTGTGATTTTCGAGATTATCATCCCCAGTTTAAACAACACAACACGGAAGTGATCGGGATTAGTCCGGACGATCTGAAATCACACGACAAGTTTATTAATAAGCATCAATTGCCTTTCTTGCTTCTTTCAGATGAGGACCATCAAGTTGCTGAAATGTTTGAAGTGTGGAAACCGAAGAAAATGTTCGGCAAAGAATTTATGGGCATTGAGCGCTCTACGTTTTTGATTGATGAGGAAGGCAAACTTTTGAAAGAATGGCGCAAAGTGAAAGTAAGCGGACATGTGGAAGAAGTGCTCGCTGCTGTGAAGGAGTCATAACGCCATGCGAATTGGAGTCATATCAGACACGCATTTGCGTTCCGGCGGAAGAGGCCTTCCTGCACAGTTGCTGCAAGGGTTGGAAGGAGTCGATCTCATTTTGCATGCCGGGGACTGGATGACGCTCGACATCCTGTACGAATTAGAAGCAGTGGCGCCGGTGGAGGGGGTAGCCGGCAACAACGACGGATTCGATATTATCGATCGATTCGGTTTCAGCAAAGTATTGGAACTGGAAGGGTACCGCATCGGCCTTGTTCATGGTCATCAAGGATACAAGCAAACGCCTCTGAATGCGATGGATGCATTCAAGAACGAGAAGGTGGACGTCATCGTATTCGGTCATTCGCATGTTCCGTTCGATAAAGAAATGCAAGGAATTAAACTGTTCAATCCCGGTTCGCCGACGGATAAGCGGCGCCAGCCCCGGCATTCGTACGGATTCCTTTATCTCGGAGATCAAATCAAAAGCGAGATCGCATACTTATAAAAAGCAGCGTAAAAAGCAGCCTCCCGCGCATCTAACTGCGCAGGAGGCTGCATTATTGTTTGCTTAATCGCTTTTTTCTTCTGCGTTCTCTTGTTCAGCGGCCGCTTCTTCGATCGCCTCAAGCCCGGTCAAAAACAGCCGCTCCAAATCATCGATTGTGATCATATAACCCCAATATTTGCCTACTTCCCAGACGAGCACTTTCTCGTCATCTTTCACTTCGCCTACGACGACATGTTCTGTCAGCTCGCCGTCGACGTATTCTTCGACTACAATTTGCAAATGGGCGCCTTCCATGTTCATGTCAGATACAGACAATGGGAGCTCATCTGTAGACATGTACATCGTTTGGCCGAGGATGCTGGAAATGTCCGTATACTTCCGGTCATAGCCGTTAATTTTCCATGGCGCGTTGAAGCTTGAATTTTCATCGCCTTGACGTTCCAGTCTCCAACTTTGATCACCGAGCGTATATTCCACCGCATGAATTTTTGTCAAATCGAGAGACAAAACGTTTTTATCGGTGAAATAAAGCCGGTCTCTGAACAGCGCTTTTTTCGTTTCATTTTCAAGCCGGTACAGTTTGGGGTCATCGGATTTGAGCAAGTAATGATTTCCCCGCACTGGCATCTCGTTGCCGACTTGAATGCTCTGCTCCGTGTTATCGCTGAGCTTAATGCCTAATTCCAAAACCGGCGGCTCTAATCCGAATTCAGACAGCGAGCCGGGCGACTCATCGATCATTCCATTGTCCGTTGCCACGAGCAGCTCGACGAGCCAATCTTCCACGCGCTTCGAATCGAGCGGGTAGGTCGGATTATCTTCCAACTTCCATTCTTCCTCGCCTGCCCGAGTCATGCGAAGCTCGTCATCTTCTAATTTTAAATAGATCGATTCGACTTGATTCAATTGCATCTCGACAAGCGGCAATTTCTCAATGGGCGGTTCGCGGAAGAAATCTTGCGACTTCGCATAGAAGAAGCCCGCGGCCAAGATCACAACAGCGAGCAAAGTAGGGATGAGCCGCTTCATCCTTTACGCCTCCTCCACCATACGATGCTGGCCAAGATCAGGAACAGTCCTGGAATTCCGGCAATCGTGCTGTAGAAAATGCGATTCACATCAGTCGGCAGCAAGAAAGCTTGCGGCGCAAACGTTTCTTCCCGCGGACGGATGACGATGCTGTTTTCTTGTTCGTTCAAATATGCCAAGCTGTTCATGATGAAGTCGCGGTTTCCTTGCTGCATAATCATGTCATTTGTCAGGAAAGTCGCGCTTCCAACAACGATCGCCCTCGGTTTTCTTTCTCTTGTTTCAATCGAGTAGGCGATGTTAAACGGTCCATCCAAGTCGCCGGATTCTTTGTTCCAAGAAACGGTTTCTTGGCCGGAGTCAACTTTGGCATATGCGCTGTCCGTCGTCCGCAGCAATTCACGCATGATTAAACCTTCCGGCGGCTCTTCATCGCCTCGGATCGGAATCGGCGTAGGCAATACCGTAAAGAAGTTCGTTTCTTCTAATTTGTTGACAATCGTATGGAATCCGTATCTCGGAACCGTGAGCGACGGATTGTTCAAGAAACGGCGCTCCGGGTCAACGATGATGCCGGATACCGGCGATACCCCGTATTCCGCGAGAATCGAATTCATATTGTCCCATTGATCAAAATTCCGGTTGTAGTTAAAAGCGACAAATAATTTTCCGCCATTGTCCATATATTCGCGAATCATTTCTGTTTCTTCGTTCGTGAGATCTTGCTGCATGCCGACGATCATCAATATTTTGGCATCTTCAGGCACGCGTCCTTCCAAGCCGAGATTCAACTCTTTGGGCACGAATCGTGAAGATCTCATGGCCGTATACAGATTGGATAATTGCAATTCCGTGATTTCATTATGCCCGGTTAAGAAATAGACCGGATATTCTTCTTCTGAAATAAAGTCGTTGATCGTTCTCGTGAATCTTTCTTCACCCATGAACAAATAAGATTGTTGATAGTTGCCCGGCGCAAAAATTTGATAGCTGTGCACATGGGTGATTTCATCGCCCATCTTAAAAACGACCGTTCCATACGCATTCACGTCGAGTTCTTGGGCTAAAGACGGATTTTTAGCCGGATCCACTTCAGTGAACGTAATATGGCTGCTGCGGCGGGCGTATTCTTCCAGCAGATCGACGACTTGCTGGTCGGTCATGCTGCTGCCGCCGGTAAATGCGTAGATTTGAATATCTTGATCAACTTTGCTGAGCACATCGAGCGTATGCTCAGAAAGCGTGTATTTTCTTTCAGCCGTCAGATCAAATTGCAAGCCTGGGATGGCGTTAATCATGATTGTAAGCAATACAAATATGCCCACTAAAGCGGCGGAAAAAACAAGCGCGTTCGTGCCGCGTAACCATCGATTCATCGTTGATAACTCCCCTTTCACCTGCGATTATTTCCAGCGTTTGCGTTCCAGCACTTGGATGCTCAAGAGCAAGAACAGCAAAGATAAAATGAGATAGAACAATACGTCGGCTAAGTTAAGAAGCCCTTTATTGAAATCCGCTGTTCTGCCTGGCATCGAAAACAATGCTACGAACTCCTGCGCCTTTCCGTACAAGCCGCTTCCCAGCCAATCGATCGTCCACAGGAGAAGCAGCAAGGCAAAAGCGATGATGCCGGACAACATTTGGTGCGATGACAGGGAAGAAGCGAACAGCCCTACCGCGATCATCGTCGATCCGAGCAGAAATATGCCTAAGTAAGACATCCACAATACCGCTTGATCAAGCGGACCGTACCAAGACATGATCCATGGATAAATGAGGCTGCCGACGACCAGCAGAAACATGACCACGACTCCGGCCAAATATTTGCCGAAAATGATTTGCGTGGATGAAACAGGCGACGTGAGCAGCAGTTCATCCGTGCCTTGGCGAAATTCTTCCGCGATCAAGCGCATCGTTAAGATCGGAGTGATGAACAAAAGCACCATCATCATATTGCCGAGCATCATGCGCGCATCGACCATGCGGGAGCCGAACAAAAAGTCCATGCTGAAGAAAAAGCTCAGCAGCAGAAAATAAAATGCAAACGCCACGTAAGCTGTCGGAGAAAAGAAATACATTTGCAGCTCTTTTTTGCAAATCGTTAACGTGCTACGCATTGTGATCCACCTCCGCGGTGTCTGACTTGTTCTCAGATGAATCATCTGAATTTTCCGTTTTTTCATCTGTCGTAAGCTTGATAAATACGTCTTCAAGCGATTGCGTTTCTTTGTTCATTTCGAGAATCGGAATTCGCGCGTCTGCCAAACGATAAAACACTTCTTCCCGAATATCCGCTTTGTCTTTTGACGTAATGCGAAGCCGGAACGGTTTGCCCGGTTCCGCCGGCGGTCCGTCCAGTTCGACGGATTCGACCTTCTCCAAACCTTTCAGCACGTTCACGGCCTGATTGTAATCTCCTGAAAGTTCCAAGCGAAGCGTGAACCGGTCTTGCATGGAATCTGACAAATTCTCCGGCTTTTCATCCAGCACTAATTTGCCTTGGTTAATAATCAAAACTCGGTTGCAGATCGCATTGACTTCCGGGAGAATGTGCGTGCTGAGCAGCACGGTATGCTCCTGTCCCAGATCGCGAATCAATTGACGGATTTCGATGATTTGATTCGGGTCCAATCCGGACGTCGGCTCATCCAGGATCAGCAAATCCGGCTTATGAATGATCGCTTGCGCCAAGCCGACGCGCTGCCTGTAACCTTTGGAGAGGCTGCGAATGACTTGTTTTTCCCGGCCATGCAATCCGAGAATGTCAATGACTTCCTCAATTCGCTTCTTTTGTTCCCTCGGCGGCACTTTTCGCAAGTTAGCGATAAATTTCAAATAGCCTTTGACGGTCATTTCATGATACAAAGGCGGCGTTTCCGGCAAGTAGCCGATTTTTTGCTTCGCCTTGGACGAATGTTCCAGCATGGAAATGCCGTCGACCGTAATGTTTCCTTGCGTCGGGTTTAAATAGCCTGTGATCATGCGCATCGTAGTCGTTTTTCCTGCGCCGTTTGGGCCGAGAAAACCAACGATTTCGCCGCGGTCGATAAAGAAATCCAATTGTTCGACGCCGCGGTTGTTCTCGTACAACTTGCTGACGTTCGTTAATTGTAGCAAAGCTGCTCCCCCCTAGTTCATTGCAAACGATTTCAGATTGTAGTCAATTCTTAAATTTGAATATACCGAATGAAGAATAATTAAAGCTTAAAGAAAACTGAAAGAAAGCTTAAAAATTTGTGACAGAATTGTGAACAAAAGCGCGGTTTCGCTTTCATTTTTTTGAAACAATTCGGACATATTTCTTTATTATACACGCTTTGCGGACAAGGGTAAAATATTTTCTTCATTTGAGTTTCCGCAAAAAATCACGATAGGGTCTGGGGGAGTAAAATGATGAGGGATTTTTGCAGTGAAAACATGAAAAAATAGCAAAAACTGGGGTAAAAACAGGCA
>CALKAN010000015.1 GCA_937983035.1 uncultured Paenibacillaceae bacterium
TGTTAAGCGTCCAATGCATCAGACGACAAAACATCTCATAGGCATCGTTGGCGCTCCGAATGAGCGCCACTGCCTTTATTTGGCGCAAGAACTGCGAACGAATCATGCCGTTGAACCGCTTATTTTAAATAATGCGCCGGACATTCCCTTTCCTCTGTCGCTTCATGGCAGCACCGTCTGTTACGAGGATGTGCCGCTGGATGAACTGCATGTGCTGTACATGCGGGCTTTGTTCCTGCCTACTCCGGCCTTTGATGCCGGCGAAATTGAGGCGCGCATGAAGAAATACGGATATGTCGCATACGCGGCGCACCGGGAAAGATATGCTGCCTGGCTTTCTTATTTGAAAACGGCTTCGTTGTCCGGCAAATTGGTCGTAAACCCGATCGATTCGCTGCTGCTCCACTTTGCCAAGCCTTATCAAACCGAGCTGTTGCGAAGCAAAGGATTGCCTGTGCCTGATACGTTAGTCACAAGCAGCGCACAATTGCTGCTCGATTTTTGCAAAGACAAAGAAGTCGTGTACAAGCCGGTCGCCGGAGGCGCTTTATGCCGCAAATTAACTGAAGAGGATAAACAGCCGGAACGATTGCAGCGATTGGCTTCCGCGCCGGTGCAATTCCAAGAATACGTTCCGGGGCATGACTTGCGCGTCTTCGTATTGGACGGCCGAGTCATCGCTTCTTTTTTATTGGAAAGCGATCACATTGATTTCCGGGAAGGCGAGGCTGAGTTAACTAAGCATACGCTTGATCCGGAAATTGCGGCCGTATGCATTCGCGCCTGCCGCGAACTCGGACTGCTGTTCAGCGGCGTCGATCTCAAGCTGCGCGCAGACGGATCGGTTGTGCTCATCGAATGCAATCCGAGCCCGATGTTCGAAGGGTTCGACCGCATCCTTTCCGGTCATGAGCGCATCGTTTCACAGCTGGCGGACTATTTAACCGAGCAAGCGAGAACCGCTGCCAATGGAGCCCCCTCCGTCTTGTGAGGGCGGCTCTTTTTTATGCCACATACTTAAAATCTCGCTCATCTGCGAAAATTCCCCATAATTTCCAACGTTTGATTCACGGTGACGAATGCGTCCGGATCTACTTTTTTAATGATGTCTTTGACAAAAGCGAGTTCGTATTTCGTAATGACGGTAAATAAAATTTTTCGCTTCGCTTTCGAAAACGCCCCTTCTCCTTCCATCACCGTAATGCCGCGCAGCAATCGGCCCAGCAGCTCTTTCTTGATCTCTTCCTCTCTGCTTGTAATCACCATCAGCGACAATTTCATATGTTTCGTATGAATGCGATCGATGACGACGCCGGTAATATAAATTGAGGCCATCGTATACATCGCCAGTTCCCAAGAGAAAATAAAACCCGATAAAAACACGACGACGCTGTTCAGCACAAAGATCAAACCGCCGATGGGAATGTCTCTCTTTCGTGTCAAAAGCAAACTGATGATGTCAAAGCCGCCGGTAGAACCGTAATAGCGAATAATCAAACCGATCGCGATGCCGGATATCACTCCCCCGAACACGGATGAAAGCAAGGCATCGTCAGTCAAGCTTTGCACGGGGATATAGATCATGGCAATCGAGGTGACTAAAACCGAAAAAAGACTGTTTGCAATAAAAACTTTTCCCAGCTTCATCCAGCCGACGATCAAGATCGGAATGTTGAGCAGAACGATCCATATCCCGGTATTGATCGGCGTCATCAGTCCCAAGATCATGGCGATCCCCGTCACCCCTCCTGTCAACACTTCATGCGGAAGCAAAAATACGTTAAAAGCCCAGCCGAGCGCAATCGAAGCAGCGAAAATGATGACGTATTGGAAAAATATTTTCAACAACAACCACCTCATTCACAACGGCAATTCGTAATCACGATCCATAAACATATGTCATAACAGGCGCGGACATGGTAAGATGGAATAAAAACCATTTATCGCTAGTATTGCCGAGCAGAGGATTGCATATCCCATCGGCTGCCGATTTAATGCGGAGGAACCATAATGAATCGCTATGCAAACATGTTATTATTCGGAATAATCGTTATTTTGATGTTATTTCTTGCGGCGTGCACAGCCGTCGATCACGCTGAGAAAGACCAAGCTGACATTACATCGCCTCAATCATCAGAAAAGCCGCAATCCACTCCTGATCCTGTTCACGATGCTGCGCAGCCAGAATCGCCGAAACCGCCCGAACGAGCGGAACCCATCGTCCATCAAGCGACGCTGGCAGCGGTCGGCGACATTATCGTCTACAGCTCGATGTGGCGGGATGCAGCCACTGAAAACGGGTTTGACTTCCTCTATATGTTCGAACACGTCAAACAATATTTTGCTGAGGCAGATGTGGTGTTTGCCAATCAAGAAACGATGATCGGAGGCGAATCGCTGGGCTTGTCCGACTATCCCAGATTTAACAGCCCGTTCGCCATTGCAGATGCCTTGAAGGAAATCGGCGTCAGCATCGTCAGCATCGCGAATAATCATACGCTGGATCGCGGCGTGCAAGCGGTGGAAAACGGGGCGGCGTATTGGAATGAACTGGGCATTCCATATACCGGCGCTTATCCGTCTGAAGAAGACGCAAAACAAATTCGAACGATTGAAGCCGGCGGCATCCGTTTCGCCTTTCTCGCATACACGTACGGGACGAACGGAATACCGCTTCCGCCGGACAAGCCGTGGATCGTTAATCTGCTGGATGAGGAGAAGATCAAAAGCGATATAGCGTCCGCAAAGGAGCTGGCAGATATCGTCGTCGTCAGTTATCATTTCGGCAATGAATATGAACGAATGCCGAACGAAGCGCAGAAACATTGGGCGCAAATCGCTGCCGACAGCGGCGCGCACATCGTCCTCGGCCACCATCCGCATGTGCTGCAGCCGCTGGAATGGCGGCAGCAACCGAACGGGGAGCGCACGCTCGTTGCGTATTCTCTGGGGAATTTTCTCGCTGCTCAAGAGGGCATCTATAAAGATCTGGGGGGAATTTTGCTGGTCGAAATCGAAAAAACAGTGACGGATGAAGACACATCGATTACGATCCATACTCCTGATTTCATCCCGACATGGATTCACAAAAAAAATTGGAGGGATTATCGCATCATTCCCCTCCATCAAGTCAGTGAAGATGTTCTTCCGAATGCTAGAAAGCACGAAGAGGAAATGATCTCCCATCTTCGCACTTGGATGCCGGACTTAAATTTTCCATACAGCAACGATTAATTGTGATGAGAGACGCGCTCGGAGAGAGCTTCCAGCTGTTCTTCGATCCAGTCTCTCTTCTGATTGACGATCGTAAAATCCATCGCCGCCACATAAATATGCTCAAGCTGGTCATGCAGCTGTTTCGCCCGGGCTAAATGACCGATCGATTGCTTCATTAAGCCGGAATATTGCTTCCGGAACTGAGCGATCTGTTCAGCATGCGCCTCATCGACTCCCGGCGGGAAGCATCGAGCATACATATCAATGATTTCATCTCCTTCGCGTTCTGGAAAATGTTCATGCGGCGCCGTGCTGTCGAATATGGCCAGATCTGCTTCCCGAAAAATCAACATATCAATGCTGTCCGGATCGAAGCCGCAATGATAAATTTCCACATCGAATCCCCGCTCTTGGGCATGCGCGGCGATTTTTTTCAGCATCGTTGATTTTCCAGATCCCGGCCGCCCTTTCAGGAAAAACCTTTGCTTGATGTCTTCCGTTAAATTCGGAATGTAATCAACGGCTCCGATCGGCGTGGCCGCGCCCAAGAAGCGCCGGGAAATTTTCGCTTGCTTATCCAATGTTTTCGTCCCAAAGAAGCGCTCTTTCAATTCTTCCGTCAGATTGTCCGCCTTTTCAACATCCATGCTGTGAATATACACCGCTTCCCAGCCGTCATGCACGCGCAGCGCTTCAGCGAATCCTTTGTACGCCTGCTCATACGCTTCTGTAATTTGGGCTCGGATCGAGGCAATCCGATCTTTTTGCAGCGCCAAAGCCTGTGAATCCCATGCTTCTCCCAAATTGACGTATTCTTCTACGGCGCCGGGAAGCTTAGGCTCAATGACATGCGGGGCCGTGCCGTCAACAACGGCCGCTTTCCAAGCAGGTATGATAATCCCGTCCAGCGAATCGTTATCAGATGCGCACGGGAGAAGCCAAATTTCGTCCGTCTTTCCCATGACTCGTTCTGCAATCGTGCGTATAATCGTGGACTTTCCAGTCCCCGGCCCGCCTTTCAATATAAAAACGCGGTCTAATCCTTCCAGCAATGAATCATAAAAATGCACAAATCCTTTCGATGTATTGCCTCCGGCAAAAAAACGCCTGATTTTTGTTTTCATGCGAATTCAGCACCTTCCTCTTGGGCGAATGTCATGATATCAGTATATTCACTTCACCCGCGAAAGTGCAAACCGCATCAGCCGGCAGATCGGTCTGGCAGCACGCTCATGATGATATATTTTATGTTTTGCTTGTTCATGGCGCAATTATTCAATGGATCCATAATCAACGCAAATGCTGGTTCATTGATATTAAAAAACGCAAGCAAGCAAATGGAAACAAACAAGCGCATGACGACCCGGGCCGCTTGAAGAAAGAAAGCAGCCGCCATGTTTCAAACATGGTATAATTATCCTTAGAAAGGTGTGAGTGTCAGTGAATGTAATCAAACTGAAAGACCGGCAACAATTAGAAAAGAAACTGCCCTCTATGCCTTGGTACGTAGAACAATTCATTAACTATAAGCTGCCTGATCTGTCCCCGTCCACTTTGCTGGAATATGTGCGGGATTATGAAACGTTCTTTTCTTGGATGCTGGCAGAAGGGTTGAGCAAAGGCAGCAAAATCAGTGAAGTTTCGCTGAAGGAGCTTGAGGAATTGCGCATGGAGAACGTCGATAACTTTCGGATGTACTTGGCTGCGCGCACAAAAAATGCGAATTCCAGAACAACGATCACGCGCAAGTTATCCTCTCTTCGTTCCTTGTTCCATTATTTGAGCCAAATTGCTGAAGATGAACATTTCTACCCGCTGTTAAAAAGAAACGTCATGGCGAAAGTGAACATTAGACGAACGCTGAAAGCGAAAGACACGGCGGCCAAGTTAGAAGGAAAGCTGCTGCAAGAGGAAGAAATCGTCGAATTTATTGAATACGTTCGTACCGGATACGGAGCCGATGTGGAAAATAACAAGCAAGCGCTGCATGCATATGAGAAAAATAGAATCAGAGATTTGAGCATCATCAGTTTGATCTTGCATTCTGGATTGCGCGTATCGGAAGTCGTAAACATGAATGTGGAAGATATTGATACGAAAAAGAAAATCGTTTATGTATATCGCAAAGGAAAAAATGACGACACGTTCAAGTCGCCGGTCTATTTCCGGCAAGAAGCCGTCGACATTTTGGAAGAATATTTGAAAATCAGGGAAGCAAGATACCAGCCGCCCAAACATGAAAAAGCTCTGTTCCTCGCCATCGCCAACGGAAAAAAGGAAGGCGCCCGCATGAGCAAAAGAGCCATTCAACAGATGGTGATCAAATACGCCAAGCGTTTCGGAAAACCGACGCTTACCGTTCATAAATTGCGCCACTCGTTTGCAACGGATTATTACTTGCGCAACGACCTGTATAAAACGCAAGAACAGTTGGGACATGCATCACCGGAAACGACAGAAATTTATGCCCACCTCACGGACCGCACGATGGCTGAAGCGATCGATCGATAAATAACGGCTGGATCATCGCTGGATTTGCAATCAGACGCAATCTGAAGTTCCAGCCAAGTCAAACATGCTTTAAAAATATACAGGCGGCAACAGGAAGATCGATCTGTCAGCTCTTCCCATTGCCGCCATGAAAATAAAGCGGTATAACCGCCATCCTCACAATCCTATAAAGAGGAGATGTATCCAATATTTATCAATTAGAACGATGCGCCCATGCGCTGCAGATTCCGTTGGCTGATCGCCAAGCTTTCAAACGGGCTGCGGTCATAACATTGGTCTTGTTCGACGGCTCCCCACTCTACGCCGATCTCTTCACATGCTTTCAAAATCTTCTCAAAGTTCATGTTGCCTTCCCCTACTTCCGCAAAGAGCTGTTTGCGGTCAGGAGTAACAACCATGTCTTTCAAGTGCACGACTTTCATTCTTCCGCGCACTTTCTCAATCCAATCGATCACATCCGCGCCGCCGGCTTGCACCCAGTACACGTCCAGTTCGAAGTCCACGGCTTCTGGATCGCTTTCTTCAAATAAAATTTCCAAACCTGTCTTGCCGTCAAATTTGGCAAATTCAAAATCATGATTGTGATAAATAAATTGGAGACCTGCTTGCTTTAACTCGCGGCCGATTTCGGAAGCAATTTTCGCGAATTCAGAATAGCCTTCTTTCGTGCGGTATTCGCCTGGAAGTCCGCCCAAGCCGACGTATTTGCAGTCCCAAATTTTATGCTTTTCGATCACTTTGTCCAAATTGTCTTTTAAATCTTGCCAGCCGACATGCGTTGCGCAAATCGTCAATCCTGCTTCATCGGCAAGTTCTTTTAAAGCTTGGTCATCAATGGGGCCCATTCCGGAAACTTGAACGGCATTATAACCGATTTCTTTGACTTTCTTCAAAGTTTCGGCGATATCTTCAGGCGTCTTTAAATATTCCCTTAACGTATACAGCTGAGCAGCGATTTTCATATTATCCACCTCTATTATGGTTTTTAGCATTTGCAAATTGCCCGCCCCTTATTATATTCGATATTCATGTCTAAAATCCTGCCTCCATGTCTAAAATCATGCCTCAAAATTGATGTCAGCGCTGGAACGTGCACTCCTCTGCCGGGGTATTCGCAAAACGCTGAATGCTCGGCTGCCGCAAAACCCGCCCCTCATGCCTTCTCCACTCACTGTACTGCACGTTCACCGTAATTGCCGGTTTCACCCACAGCGCACCTTTCATTTCTGGATGTACTTTGGCAAAAGGACATTCCTTAGTCGTCAAACCGCCTAATATTTTCGTTAAATCACGCCAATCATTTTGCGTCAACTTGCCTGTGCCGGCCTTTCCGATGAAATGCAATCTGCCGGTTTCATCATACAATCCGAGCAATACAGCATTGGCCGTTGCTCCGCTTAACGTATAACCTCCCACCACCGCAGTCACGTTTCCGTAGTTTTTCACTTTTACCCAACGCTCGTCTTTTTTGCCGATGCCGTATGTACTGTCTAATTGTTTGCAAACAATCCCTTCCATTTCCCGCTCCTTCACCGCTTGAAACAATCCGGCTCCGTTCGTTTCTGAAGCGGTGAGCTGAACTTGATCATTCGGCTTGATCACCTTCTCCAATTGCGCCTGCCGCTCTTGAAGCGGAAGATCAGTTAACCATTTCCCGTTCAGATATATCAGGTCAAAAATCATATAATAGATCGGCACGCTGCGCATGACTTCCTTCACCCGCTGCATCCGGCGCAGTCCATCCCTGCGCATCACTTCATGAAAAGACGGCAGCCCGTCCGCAGCTAACGCGATCACTTCCCCATCGACGATAAAAGATTCGGCCTCCATGAACCGGGTTTCGGTAATTTCAGGATAATGATGCGTCCTTTCTCTCTGCCTGCGATTGTAAAGCTCCACGTCTGAATTTTTTCCATAAGCTAAAATGCGCACGCCATCCCATTTAATTTGATAAACCCACTGCTTTCCTTCCGGGATGGCATCCTTTCTTTTCGGTTCAAACGGAACGATCGGTTTCATTGCAGCGCTGTCCCCTTTCCAGCAATCATAGCATCCGCCTCTTACTTCATTGTTGCCTTGACGGCGCATTCTATTCTGAAAATATGCATCGTTCCGCACGCAGATCTCCCATTTTTTGAGCATTTAAAAAAATCATTTGCGTTGCTGCCCAACAAAAAAACTCCGCTTGCGCGGAGTTTTTAAAGCGGTTATCGTCCTACAAATTGCTGCGTCCAATAATGCTGGTAACTGCCTCCCGAAACATATCCTACGCCAATGTGCGTATAGTTCGGGTTCATAATGTTTTGACGATGGCCCGGAGAATTCATCCATGCTTCCATGACTGCCTCTGGGCTTCTTTGACCTGCAGCGATATTCTCCCCGGCATATCGATAAGATACGCCGAAGCGATCCATCATCTCAAACGGTGAGCCGTAAGTCGGAGAATCATGAGCAAAATATTGATTGTCGCGCATATCTGCAGATTTCACTCGTGCCACGCGAGACAAATCTTTATCTAATTGCAGCGGAGACAATCCGGCTTTTGCTCTTTCTTGATTCACCAATTTCACTACTTGCAGCTCCCATTCCAACACGCCAGCGGTTGAGCCTTGCTCAGATGCAGGAGCTTTCTGTCCAGGGATATAAATCGTTTGATAAGGATAAATCCAGTTTGGATTTTTAATATGCGGGTTCGCTTGCATTAATTCATGCAGCCCTGCTTGATGTTTCACCGCAATTTTCCAAAAAGTATCGTTCGGCTGCACCGTGTAGTTCCATGCTGCGGCTTGGACCGGCGCCGTCATGAGAAATAAACAGATGACTGCGGCCGCGACCGACAGCTTCACAGATCGATATATTTTAAGCATTCGCTGTTTCCTCCTTCATCATCGATAGAATTTGAACTGAATCGTCTATTCTATGATAACGAAGAAAGAAACAAGAAGGTACCCATAATATATGGAAGCCTAGTCAAAACTTGCAGATTTTACGCAGTCCGTTTTCCAGCAGAGAGAGATATTCCTTGGAAACAGGAGTAAAATCCGCTGCCCCAACTTGAATGCTTTGCTTCATTTTCTCACCGCGCCGGACTTCCCAACCGGTCGCCTGGACGGCATCAACTTCACCGCGGCCGAGGGCAAAATAGTCCTGAACAGCCACGAAATAAATGCCGCTGACTTCCTCTGCTTGCAGCTCATAATCTTCTAAGGAGCCGCTGGCTTCATACAGAAACACATGACAAAATTCTCTGTCCAATATTTGGTCGGTTACTTGCGTTTCTACAGCGATTATGCCGCAAGGAGTGAGATCTTCGAATTTCGCCGCCAGTCCCAGCTCTTCTTCGAGCTCCCTTACTCCGTCGGCGACGGTTTCTCCCGCAGTCAAATGGCCGCCGCATGACTTATCCAGCAAATTTGGAAAAACGTCTTTTTGCGGGCTTCTTCTTTGAAACAGAAAAAATGTCTGTCCTTCGACGCGGTGAATGATCCAACATTGAAAAGTCTTATGCCACAGTCCCTGTGCGTGCGCGGTCTCTCTTGGCGCTTGCCCAATCGGTTTCATATGTTCGTCATAAATATCGATCAGTTCCATATCTAGTCTCCCTTGTCTCCAATGCCATCTTGCCCTGCGCAGCCGAAGCTGCTTCCCGATCTAAATCCAATGATTTTGCTGCAAACGATTCGGCCATTCCAGCTTAAGGCCGGTTTTGCAAAATCTCCTCAATCTTGTCAAGCACGTCTTGACTCAGCTTCACACCCGAAGCCGCGCAGTTTTCTTCGACTTGTTCCGGACGGCTCGCACCGATTAAAGCACTGGAAACATTCGGCTGACGCAGCACCCAGGCGAGCGCCAATTGAGGAAGAGTAAGTCCGATTTCTTTCGCTATTCCTTCTAATTGCTCCACTTTCTCCAGCTGTTCGACCGGGATCCGGTCTTCTTTCCAATTTCGCTTGGCTGCGCGGCTGTCTTCCGGAATTTTTTCTCCTTTCCGGTATTTTCCGGCCAGGATGCCTTGCGCCAACGGCGAATAGACGACTTGCCCGATTCCCTTTTCCGTGCAAGTGGGGATAATCTCTTTTTCAATATGGCGGTCAAACATATTATATACCGGTTGATTGACGACGATGCGGTCGAGCAAATAACGATCAGCAATCGCGTGCGCTTCCGTCATCTGCGCGGCGGTCCACATGCTGACCCCGACATACAGCACTTTGCCTTGCGTCACTAAATCATCGATGGCGCGAAGCGTTTCTTCCAGCGGCGTTTCCTCGTGGAAACGATGACAATAATAAATATCTACGTAATCCAGCCCGAGCCGCTTCAAGCTTGCTTCACACTGTTCCATAATGTGCTTGCGTGACAAGCCGCTGTCATTGGGGCCGTCTCCCATTTTTCCATACACTTTCGTCGCGATGACGTAAGATTCCCGCGGGTATTGCCGCAGCGCCTCTCCGACGACTTTTTCCGCTTCTCCGCGTTCGTAAATATTCGCCGTGTCAAAAAAGTTAATCCCTAATTCGTACGCCCTATGTATGGACTGCATCGCCTTTTCTTTCTCGACATACCCTCCGTAAGTCTGCCAGCTGCCCAAGCTGATCTCGCTGACTTTCAATCCTGTGTTCCCCAATTTGCGGTACTGCATTCCAATTCCTCCTTCTTTTGATCATGATCGATGCTGGCATATCGCAAACATGATTGCTTGCAGCCCTTTCATATAACAGTATAATGAAAAAAATGGATTTATGTAAGTCTATAAGCTGAAAAACAAACCGCCGTCAAAAAAGAGCGCCCCGCTTTTGCAGGACACTCTTCAAAAAACATGCTTTATTTAAGACAGCCTTTTCGCCAACTGCTGGTTGTGTTCTTTCAACATTTTCAGCATCTCAGGCATCACTTTGCTGACTTCTGCCGTGCTTCCATTTTCCATCCACGTCTCAATGGCTTTTGTAAATTGTTTATGCAAAGATTTGAAAGCTTTGCTGCGCTCTTTCCAGTGCTTTTTCATTTGTTTCTTCATCTCTTGTTTCTCTGCTTCGTTCATCTTCTCTATTTTCTCTTTCCATTGTGCTTTTAATTGTCGATGTTCTTGCAAAGCTTGTTTCCAATCTTCCAGTTCGTTTGGCGTGAATTTTTCAGACAAAAGCAGCATATAAGCCGCTTTATGCAACCCTAATTTGCCGTGATGGTGCTTGTCATGATGCGCTTGAACGGATTGATCAGGATCATGCGCGCTGGCGCTGGCAGCCATCGATTCATTGACATGAGCAAGCACAGCATGGGCTGCAATCATGAGCGCAGCAGACAACAGCGCCGATATAATGATTTTATTCAATCTCTTTTGCATCGATCTTTCCTCGCTTTCACAAGTTCGTTCTTGTTCCAACATTAAGTGTTCCCAAATCCATTGGAAAAAATTTATGCATTTCGCAAAAGAGACATTTTTATATTAGTTAACTAAATTTATATTATGTAAATTAAATGGCGATATCACTCTAACTGTTGCAGACATAGGCAGAAAAAAAGAGGAAGCAGATTCTCTTTTTTGAGCATCTCTTCCTCTGTAAACAGGCATTAATTCAATTTTGCTAATATTTCACGGATAAAGGCTGGCTCATCCTTCGGAGTGCGCGATGTGATAATATTCTCGCTCACAACGACTTCTTCATCCCGATAGTCTGCCCCTGCCAATTTGACGTCATCTCGAATTCCAATGTAGCAAGTTGCAGCCTTCCCTTTTAATATATCAGCGCTGATCATCACTTGCGGTCCATGGCAAATGCCTGCAATCAGCTTGCCTTGATCATTGGCTTCTTTCACAAAGCGAACGATATCGTCATTTACGCGCAGCGCTTCCGGAGCGCTTCCCCCAGGGATAATGACGGCATCGTAATCATCCGCTTTTGCTTCAGATGCTCCGAGATCCGTTGTATAGGAGACGGTTCCTTTTTTGCCGTCGCATTGCGCGCCTTTTTCCAAACCGATTGATAATGACTGCTTCATGCCCTGCTTCCTTTACCGCTTCATACGGATTTTTCATTTCCGAATCTTCAAATCCGCTTGCTAACAGAAATGCAACTTTGGCCAATGATAACCCCTCCGTTTGAATTAATTTCTCATATTAACTATAAATGAAGACCGAACAAATATCAAAATGATCAAGCAGAGAACATGCCGTTCAAGATGAATCGAGGTTACTTTGAATGCTCGATCTGCAACAGTTCAAGCAAAGCTTGCGGCACCCATTCTTCATAATCCGGATGTTCTGTTCTAATTTCTTTAATTTCATGCTGGAGACGTTCCATCTTAAGATCCAGTTCATAGGCAGCTTCAGCAGAAGCTTTCAACTCATCGGTTAAATGGCTGGGAATGGACCGATTGTATTTGTAAAAAATTTTATGCTCTAAACTCGCCCAAAAATCCATCGCGATCGTGCGTATTTGGATTTCCACACAGACGTTTTCTTCCCTGTCTGACATAAAAACCGGAATTTCAACGAGCATGTGCAAGCTCATATAACCGTTCGGTTTCGGATGCTCAATGTAATCTTTAATGGCCAGCACCTTCAGATCACGCTGGCGAATCAGCATATCCTTAATTCTGTAAATGTCTGAAATAAAAGAACAAATGATGCGGATGCCTGCGATATCCAGTATCTTTTCCCTGATTTCGCTGAGAGAACGGGCACCTCCTTTTCGCTGAATTTTCTTAAGTATGCTCTCCGGCGTCTTCAGCCTGGATTTGACATGCTCAATCGGATTATAGTCATGGAGCATTTGAAATTCTTCGGTTAAAATGTCTATTTTCGTTTCGATTTCTTTAAGCGCAAACTTATACATCAGCATTAAACGCGCCGTCTCATCACGCAGTTCTTTCAATCGCTGAAGCGGATGTTCATTCACGATGTTCCCTCCAAAGCGGCGAATATTCGAATACGGTTGAAAAAGTGCGCTGTGCTTCTCTTCCAACAGTCAAAGATTCAGTATTATTTTATCATAAACTGCATGAAACCGATAACGCGCCGCATTTCGCCGATGTTCACTTGCAGTCCTTTGAAACATGAGCAATATCAAGCACTTCTTTTAACGGAATGCGGACGGACCCATCTTGATTCACAATCTCCATCCGGCCGTGGGCAGCGTCAATCTTTCTAATCTGCCCCGCCACGATCTCATTCTGATCCGGACGGTAAACCTCGACGCGAACGAGAGATTGCTTCTGCACCGCCTCTGCTGCCAAGCGAGACAATTCTTCTATTCTCTGCTCATCCAGAAGCGGCATCTCTCGGTGCTCCAGCTCGCTTCGATGCTGCAAAATCGCCTGCTTATGCTCGGGCAGCATCATTCGGCTGGACTCCCACAGCCCATTTCCTTGAAGCTTCTTTCCTCTGCTCACTTATAGTGCCCCCCTATCTTCAACGCCCGGTCTCGTGCTTGCCCGGCGCTTGTTAACGATGCCGCGCGCATGATGATCGCGTCTCCGAATCTGCTCTTCAGCGCATCCGTCGTTTTCTCAAGCGCCCTGTATTGCTCCCGCTCATCGAATAAGCACAGTTGATATTCCTGATCACTGACAAGTTCGGACAACGTTACGCTCACTTTCCGAACCGGCCAGCCGCGCCAATGTTTTTCAAATAAAGACACCGCCATCCGATAAACTTGATTCGTCACGTTCGTAGGATTATCCAGCTTGGCTTGGCGATAAAAACCGTTCGGATGGTCAAAATCCGCCCCTTGGCAGCCAACGCTGACCACCCAGCCCATCTTCCCC
>CALKAN010000016.1 GCA_937983035.1 uncultured Paenibacillaceae bacterium
GTTTTGGCGGATCGGAACATCCAAATTACATTTGCCCGCATATGGAAGGGCGTCAGGTTTTGGGGCAAAGCGCAGCTGCTGATGCAAATTTTGTTCAGCATTTTCAGCAATGAGAAGATCACGGAAGAAGAGCTGGAAAAGATGAAGTCCAAGGATACCGTTGACGCGATGCTGCAGGATTTTACCGAACATTTTCCCCGCTTGAAAACCCCTCTGATCGATGAGCGTGATCAATATTTGGCTCAAAAGATCAGGGAAGCTCCCGGGAAAAAGGTGGTGGCCGTTTTAGGGGCAGCCCATATTCCGGGCGTCACGGAAGAAATGAAGAAAGAGCGAGATTTGTCAGAGCTTACAAAGCTTCCGCCGAAGTCGAAAGCGCCGAAAATTATCGCTTGGATGATTCCCATTTTGATTCTCGCTGTGATCGTTTATACATTTACAGCGAATCCTTCCGCAGGCATTCAGCAGACGGTCAGCTGGATTTTGTGGAACAGCACGCTGGCAGGACTGGCAACGGTTGCGGCTTTCGGTCATCCGCTGGCTGTTTTAACGGCTGCGGCGGCGGCTCCGATTACGTCATTTTTTCCATTGTTGGCAGCAGGCTGGTTTGCCGGATTGGTGCAAGCTTATTTCCGCAGGCCGAGCGTGAAAGATTTTGAAGACTTGACAGAAGATGTATACAGCGTGAAAGGATTTTGGAACAACAAAGTAACGCGAATTTTGCTTGTTGTGGTGCTTGCCAATTTAGGCAGTTCTCTGGGCACCATTATTGGAGGCACCGATGTGTTCAGGCTGTTTTTCGAAAATTTGTAATTGAGAAAATTTGTAAATGTTGTGCTCAGCCGGCGCAGCTTTGTAAACGTGATGCTGTCTGTGAGGCGCGCGGCTTGAAGGGAGGGGAGCCATGAAGAAGAAAGTCACGATGAAAGACATTGCAGACTATCTGCAATTGGACCGCACCACGGTCTCCAAGGCGTTAGCCAATCCCCCTCGCGTTTCCGAGAAGACGGTCAAAAGAGTAAGGCAAGCTGCCGAAATGCTCGGATATCGCAAAGATCCGTTTGCGAGCGGACTCATGACCGGGAAGAATGCTTTGCTGGGAATCGTGCTGGCTGATATAAAGAGAGGGATATACGCGCCGCTGGTTTCAAACTTTCAGCAGACAGCGAAACAATTTCATTACGGCGTTATTTTGCAATACGTGGATCCGACACAAGATGATTTGACGCATGCCATAGATTTGTTGAAACAGCAGCGCGTTTCAGGCGTGACGTTTATTTCAGGAGCTGCTTCTGAGAAACATAATCCGTTGCTGATTGAATTGGCGCAATCAGGGGTGGCCGTTAACACGACCGGTCGAGAATATATTTCGGACCGGATTGACCGCATTCGGTTTAACAACTATCAGGCGGCATATGACGCAACCGCTTATTTAATTGAACTAGGCCATGTCGACATCGCATACGTTACGAATCGTGTCGTTTCCGGAACGCTTGACGAGCGTTTGCAAGGGTATTTGCAAGCGATGAAAGATCATGGACTGGCGGAAAAGCATTTTGCTGTAGAACGCAAGACACCGCTCACGGCTGGCTTTGAGGTGAAGTCAGCTTATGAATTAGTCAGAAAAACATGGGGGAAAGAGCTTTGTGCGACAGCCATTGTCGGGGCGAATGATAATTATGCTCTCGGCATTCTTCATGCATTGAAAGATGAAGGCGTGCATGTGCCTGCGCAAGTATCTGTGCTCGGATTCGATGATTTGCATGCCGAACTGTCCGTGCCTTCGCTCACATCCATGCGCATGCCGGTTTGGAAGAGCGGGGAAACGGCGGTAAAGCTGTTAATGAGGCGCATAGAAAATCCGGATAAAGAGCAGGAATATGTGATGTTGGAATATGAGAGAATGGAGAGAGAATCCACTGCAGCAGCACCCCGAAACAAA
Organism: uncultured Paenibacillaceae bacterium; assembly: GCA_937983035.1. Classification (GTDB taxonomy): domain Bacteria; phylum Bacillota; class Bacilli; order Paenibacillales; family CALAME01; genus CALKAN01. Next base: position 1,943 of record CALKAN010000016.1, read on the forward strand.
ATTTAAGCAAATAATGGAAAATTTTCTCTAAAAAGATTGACAATTCAAACATAAGCTTTATATACTCTTTTTATCACTCGAGTGAGGGGAGAAATGATGATGCCGCAGCTTACGTTGGATGACTTTGCTCTTAATCAAGAATACGGTTCCAGCGGAGCCAAACTGGAACAAGTTGGAGAGAACCATTTTCGCATGACGCTTGGCGCAGCGCCGAATCAACCGACATGGATGAATAAGCCGCAATTTGTCATTAAGCGCAATGCTAAAGGAAACCGATTGCGGCTGGACGTTCGAGCGCCTGCAGAAAGGGGCGGGCAATATCCGATGACCGAATACAGCTATTCATGGTCTTATGACAATGAGCATTGGCATCCGATCTCATTGCAAACAGACCATAAAGAAGAAAACACATTCTTCTTTCCGGAATTTTCGGAAGATCGCGTGTATTTTGGTCATCAAGTCCCAATGTCTTATGAGAAAATGGAGCGATTGGTTCAAGAATGGGCCCAAAGTCCATTTGTAACCGTTCACAAAATTGGTGTATCCTTAGAAGGAAGGAATTTGTACAGGGTGGAGATCACCGATCCTGAAAGCCCATATCCTAGAACGCGCCGTTGGGGGCATTATATCATTAATGTTCATCCCGGCGAGCATAATGCGCAATGGCGAATGGCAGGGATGGTGGATTGGCTGCTTCATGATCCCAGCGCAGCACCGTTTTTGCAGAAATCGATCTGTCATTTTGTGATGATGATGTCTCCAGACGGGCCTGCGAACGGCTGGTATCGCGTCAACGCTCAAGGCGTGGATATGAACAGAAGTTATTTTCCTGACGGTTCAAACAAAGAGAGGCAAGCGCACGAAGCTTATGTTTGCCAGCGCGATTTGGAGCAGTTGATGGCCGGAGATGCGCCGGTTTCATCCGTTTGGAATATGCATACTTGGCAAGGGCCTGTGGAGCCGATCTTGTACCCGGGACCGGAATTTTCAAGCGTGCTTGGAGATTGGACAGCGTTGCGAGATGCGATTAAAAAGCATGATCCGAAACGGCTTGTGAAGGAACTGAAATGCAGCAAAAATCCGGAAGGATTGAAAGAAGGCTGGAACGGCGGGCCGCAGCATCAGTTCGGCATTACCGGAGTGTTGTGCGAAGGCGGAGGCGGTCTGTTGACGAAAGAGGATAATATTGAATCAGGGAAGGCGCTTATGCGCGGCATGGCGGATTTCTACACGGTGCCGCGTGAATAAAGCTGAGACTTGCGCAATGCTTGGCTGCTGGTTGATGAATAAATGCTGGTTTAATGCTGAATCCGCAGTGACAGAAGATCATCTGTCACTCGGATTTCAAATGCATTTTGTAAGCGATAACAATAGTTAAGCATTCGTGGAGGTGATGTGCGCAGTTTGAGGCAATGCATGTTTCAGTTTGGATGATCAGTTGAAAAAAATACGCGCAATGAAGGAGGGAATTAAAGAAACTGCGGTTACGATGCGGAACGCAATTGAACAGCGGATGAAATCGAAAATATTCTAATGAATATGAAAGGAACGATGAAATTGAAGAACATTCGTGCATTATTCATGTGGATGATGTGCTTGATATTGGCAGGAAGCGGTGTATTGCTGATGCCTGGCAGAGCAGAGGCGATGATTGAGCGCTCGTTTTCAGATCCGATTGACTTGGGAGAGCCCATTCAAGCGGTGTCTGTATTTGACAGCGCCTTTGGCAAAGAAGACGGCCATGATGCCGTTTATATGACGGTCAGCGGATCACCGGGCGTATTCAATGTTGTTGATTTGCAGACGAGAGAACTGCTGCGGAGCTTTCCGATGGAAGGCGTGCACGATGCGTGGACTCATCTGGCGTTGGAAGATGGCACGATTTACATTGGGACGGGCGCGCAAGGAAAGCTGTTCCGATATTCTCCGGAAACGAAGCAGTTGGAAGATTTGGGAAGCTTCTCTGGGCAGCGTCAATTGTACGGGTTGTCGGCGGATGAGCACGGCAATATTTACGGCGGCACGTATCCCGGGGGAAAAGTGTTTAAGTATGACCCGGTTGCAAAGCAGTTTACAGATTACGGCCAATTGTCGGCAGGCCGAGAATACGTGAGGTCCACGGCTTATTATGACGGACATTTGTATGCAGGCGTCGGCACGGCAGGCGGAATCATAAAGTTGAATGTGGAAACAGGAGAGAAAACGGAGCTTCCTTTGCCGGAAGGGTATGAATCGGTTGGCACGATCGGCAGTTTAGACGCGGCAGGTCAATATTTGTTTGCCAGCTTAGGCGGCACGTTGGCTGTGTATGATATGGCGAATGAGGAATGGAGCGGTCAATTTTTTCCTAACTATCGAGGATTGCGTTTAATCCAAGGTCCGGAGGGAAGCAATAAAGTATATTTTATTCAAAATGGAAAACTGATCGAAGTGGATTTGACCACATTGGAAAGCAGAGATACTGGAGTGAGTTACGGGACATACATTCGCAATTCCGCGTGGGTGGAGGCAGATGATCCAGATTTGCCGGGGTTGTCCTTGGTGACGGCGAATTTCTCCGGCGGCGTGGTTTATATGAACTTGGAGACAAAGGTCACGAAAGGGGTCGCATTGCCTGTGGAAGGCCAGCCCGTTCCAATTCGCGTCATGGAGAAAGGCCCGGATGGAGCCATTTATATGAGCGGTTATCCCGGGGGCACCGGATCGAAGTATGATCCTGTCAGCGGTGAAACGACCAGTTTTGGCATGGGACAAGCAGAGGGGATGGCTTATATCGGAAATAAATTGTATCTGGGCGTTTACCCAGGCGCGGTAATTTATGAAATGGATGTTTCGCAGCCTGGGCAGTTAAAGGAAGTATTTCGCATTGAAGGCGAAGACCGTCCGTTTATCATGACTGCCGGAGGAGGGAAATTATATATCGGGACTATTCCGGATTACGGAGAGTTAGGCGGTGCCTTAACGATTTACGATCCGGAGACGGGAGAGCATCAGATTTTCTATGACGTGATTTACAATCAAAGCATTGTAGGCATCGCATACAGGGACGGCAAGCTGTATGGATCGACGTCGGTGGACGGCGGAGAAGGAATCAATCCGACAGAGAAAGAAGCGAAAATGTTCGTTTGGGATTTGGAGACGAATGAAAAGACGATCGAATTCGTTCCGAATTTGCCAGGTGCGGTCACTGTGCCGGATATGATCAGCGGCTTGACTTTTGGCCCGGACGGACTGTTGTGGGGAGCTGCTGACGGAATCATCTTCGCCATGGATCCAGATACGCTGGAAATTGTGAAAAGCAAGGTGATTTACCCAGAAGTATCATATTATGGGAAATGGCAGCCGGTATATGCGAAATGGGGCCAAGACGGGCTGCTTTATACAACGTTGGCTGGACAGCTTACTGTAATCGATCCGGTTACGCTGGAGCATGCTCGTTTAGGTACGACTGCTGTGATGACATTAGGGGATGACGGTCATATTTATTATCGCGGCGACAGCACTCATTTAATGAAAATAGAAGTATCGGAGGGCGTAACGATTCCGGAAGCGAACATACCTGTTTCGCTGCCGAATCTTGATTTTGAGGAGCCGGTGACAGATGGTTCGATTCCGGGATGGAGTCGACTGCATCAATCAGGAAGCGCCTCTTATGAGGTTACGGACGAGCGCAGCAGTTCTGGATTGCATAGTTTGAAGCTGGTCGATCAGTCCCAGACGGAAACGATTGCGGTGCAATCTGAACCGTTCGAGGTAAAGCCCGGCGTTGAATATAAGGCGAGCGCAGATGTGTTCTTGGAAGAGGGCCGCAGCATCTTCTCCATTTACTTCTTTAACAGCGCAGGCCAAGAAATTGCCAATCAGACGGTTTATATCGATTCCGGCAGAGGGGTTTGGCAGCAAGCGGAAGTAAGAGCGACGGCTCCCGAAGAAGCGGCATATGCACGCATCAGGCCTTGGATATCGCAATATTGGATGGGCAAGGTGTTCTATGACAACATAAAAGTTTCTTATGTCTTGGAAAGCGATATGGTTGATCTAGCGTTTATTCGCGACTTGCTGGAGCAATATGAAGCATCTGGACAAATTTCAAGGCCGACTTATGTTCAATTGTCCAACAGGCTGCAGCAAGCAAGCAAACATCTTGAACATGGGCGCATTTCACAGGCCGTGAAGCATATGCATGATTTTCTGGAAGATCTCAGCAATCCCGGCCTCAGCAGAAGGAATGACTCGGAAGCGGCAAGAATATTGGCCATCTGCGCACATCACTTCATCCAAGCAAATGAATAAGCAAATGCAGGCTTATTTGCGTCGCCTTGCCTCTTCGCTGGAGGCGAGGCGACTGCTGTGTAAAGCTGATTAATGGAAAAACTTATTGACTGGATATGGGGATCATGCTAATAATAGATTAATTACGATCCATGACCAGCAAGTGAATTCATCAATCGCGATTGTAAGCGCTGTATCAGGGATGAATCTTTATTTTTGCAACATGGGGGGGAGTTGATTATTTGATGAAGTTTCTGCGGCTGGGCAGACCTCTCTGCTTAAACGACGGCATTAAGCTGTATTAGTGATCTTCCATGGGGGAAGAGGATATGTTCCACTGCCGCCGAGATCACGTTGACCAAGATGTCTGAACAGATCAGGGGAGAAGAGAATATGCTCCACTGCTGATGCCTTATGGGTCAAAGGGATGAGAACACTAGCAGAAGCAGGGGCTTCGGCTGTTATCGCGCATCATCCTGATGTTTCGCAGGCATCGAAGTACATAAAGACGTGCCGAGCGCATACAGTCAAGGCAATTTTATGTTTTGGCAGGAAGCGGATTGTTTTTATCGACATGCAGGTGATTTGGTTCAATTGGATATTTGCAAGGGACAAGTCACAGAGATGGAAATGACGTCCTGTCTGATTCAACATGATGGATTGTCGATGATGAGAGGGAAGTTGAAAACTGGATTTTTGCACACGCTGCGATTTGTTTATGAATTGCTGGATGATCCAATAGATGTTCTCGGCTTTTGGGATGCTCATAATGACACCGTTGGCAAAACCAGATGCTGCAGCGGATCAAGGAGCAGCCGGACGCTTCCAGCGAAGGTTTGCAGCCGGATTTGCACGTTTGCGGAACTTGTTTTTCACCCGCGTTCACCGGGAACAGTTGATCAGAGGTCTGGATTGGGCGGCAGAGGAAATGCTGGGAAGCTTCGAAAATGGCGCCGGCCATTCGTGCAGCATAGTTGAACTGGTCATTTGAAGCGGAATTGAAAGCGGTGTCTTAAGCTCAATCATGGAATACATTTCAATTTCAGGGGGAATAGAAAATGAAAAAAGCATGGATATATTCTTTTTTAATGATGATGATCATCGCTTTGCTGGCAGGCTGCAACGCGGAAAACGCAGACAGTCCAGCAAAACAAGAACCGGTCACGATATCGATACTAAATTGGAATGGATTGACAGAAGATGAGTTTGATAAATTTTATTTGGAACCGGTTTCCAAGCATCTTCCTCATATTACGTTGAAACTGGCAGGAAAAGAAAGCGGGGAGCCGGCAGATGCGATTGCCAAACATGTGATGAGCGGAGAGATGCCGGACCTGATCTATGTCAGCAGTATAGACATCTACCATTTTATTAATGCAGAAGTGGTCTATAATCTGGAACAATTGGTGAAGAAAAATCAATTTGATCTGGATCGGTTTATGGCGCCTGCCGTTGAATCGGTCATGAAGCCGGAAGTGGGCCTTGCTGCCATTCCTTGGGCGCAGAACATAGGACTGATCGTCTATAATAAAGACATTTTTGATCAATTTGGCGTTCAATATCCGAAGGATCTTATGACGTGGGAAGAAATGATACCCCTTGCCCGAAACTTGACGAGATTAGTGGATAATGTGCAGTATCTCGGATTCAAGCCTTCGAGCATGTCTCAATTCGCGCAATCGCTTTCCGTTTCCTACGTCAGCCCGGAAGGCAAAGCATTAGTCGATACGCCTACATGGCATCGGATTTTAAACTTCTATAAAGATTTGTATGCGATACCTGGATATAAGGAAGATTACTCCGGCACGTTCTTTGGAACGAAAACCGTAGCCATGGAGGCGCAATGGATCAGTACCGTTCTGATTCAAGCGGAAAGCGCTCCTGACGTGAACTGGGATGTGATCGGCTTGCCTAACTTTGAAGAAAGGCTGGGCATTGGCCGCGAAGTGGACGCGCATACGCTGGCGGTCAGCATTACGAGCGAGCATAAAGAACAAGCGCTCCAAGTCATTCAAGTCGTCACGTCGGATGAGGTCCAATCCAAGATGAGCCGCTACGGGCGCGCGCCTGTGTTGGATGATGACCAGATTCTTTCCAACTACGGCGGTGACCGTGATTATATGGCCGGGAAAAATTGGGAAGCCGTGTTTGCGGTGACGCCGGGAGAACTGCGTGAAAATGCAACGGTTCACGATTCGATGATTTTGCGCATGATTAATCCGCTGGCAGAAAGAATCAGAAACGGCGGAATGTTCATGGATCTCACTGTTTTGCCTTCAATTTTCCAATCATTGTAATCCGTCTCGTTCCTTACG
>CALKAN010000017.1 GCA_937983035.1 uncultured Paenibacillaceae bacterium
AGGATTGCGCCCATGCAGTTCGGCTGCAGCAGTCCTTTCGCCCGACCACGTTCCGATCACCTTGGAATCCTCCACAGGCGTCCCGCTAATATCCACGACCGCCGCGGCGCCAATGGTTGCGCCAGGATGCATGACGATCTGATCCGCATTCAAAGCTATGTAACTTCCTGCCGAGATCGCCCTGCCTTTAATATAAGCGACTACAGGGATGGAACTGTTTTTGATCAAGTCTCCGATATCGAGCGCGGCGTCAATGGCACCGCCCAGCGTATTAATTTCCAGCACAATATAGTCAGCGCCTGCTCCGGCAGCCTCAGCAAAAGACCTGCGCAGAAATTGTTCCAATCCGGATTCAATCGTTTGCTCCACCGGCACCACGTACACAACTTTTCGTCCTTCTGCCGCAGCCTCATTCGTCTGTGCATGCACCGAAACGGCGATGCTCATGATCCAAAACAATAAGCAAATCATGCTCAGACGCCTGCGCCATGCAAACCAATTCCCCCTTTTTTTCACCATCGTTCCCTCCTTTCGGTCAAAGTGACGTCTAATCATGTATACGGATCAACTTGCAAGATGTTTCAAATTTTAGCATACTGTTTTTTTCTATGCGAATCGATCCTCTTTTATCATTGTACCCTTGCAGATAAAAAAACCTTCACTGCAAGCACACGAATGCGCAAACGAGCATGCTTAGATTAAAAAACCAAGTTCAGATCGTTTAAATGCAAAAAAAACACTCCTTGCGGAGTGTTTAGCTGCTAAATGAAATTTTATTATTGTAACAGCTCTTGCACGAGCCGGTTGACTGCCTTGCCGTCGGCACGGCCTTTCACCTTCGGCATAAGAGCTCCCATTACTTTCCCCAGATCTGCTTTCGAAGAAGCTCCCACTTCCTGAATGGTCTGCGTAACAATGGTTTTCAATTCCTCTTCTGTCAGCTGTTCGGGTAAATAATCGGTAATAATCGCAATTTCTTTGCGAGCATTCTCTGCCAGGTCTTCCCGGCCTGCATTTTCAAAATCTTGGAGGGAATCTTTACGCTGTTTCAATTCACGGTTCACGATGTCAAGCACTTCGCCTTCATCTAATTGACTGCCTTTAGCAATCTCTGCGTTCTTAATCGAAGCAAGAATCATGCGAATGACAGACAGTTTAAACTTGTCTTTCGCCCGCATCGCTTGTTTCATATCTTCGTTTAACTGTTGGCTTAAATTCACGGCAGTTCCCCCTAGTACTTTCTTTTTCGAGCTGCCTCAGATTTTTTCTTTCGCCTTACACTGGGCTTCTCATAATGCTTGCGTTTCCTTACTTCTGCCAATAATCCATCTTTTGCGATGTTCCTTTTGAAACGGCGAAGCGCAGCGTCAAGTGATTCATTTTTGCGAACTTTCGTTTCAGACACCCGTATTTCCCTCCCTCCGCACAGACCGTTCAGTGCATAGGTATATCATCGTTCATTATATGTGAAAACGAATACGAGGTCAACCTGTGTTCATGCAAGCATTTAGACGCAATTTGAAGCTGATGCGTCATCATCGCTGCAGCAGCTCGTCAGACCCCTAATAAAGAAGGCTTGAAGCCGCTCAGGCGTTAAGCGGCCCCAGTTTTTCTCCTCCCAATAAATGATAGTGCAGATGATAGACGACTTGACCTCCGTCATCCAAGCAGTTGTTGATGATCCGATATCCGCTCTCTGCGATTCCGGCTTCTTTGGCAATTTGCTGAATGGCTTTATGGATTTCCGCGATGATCGGACCGTCTTCTTCTGTCACGTCATTCATTGTTGGGATATGTTTTTTGGGAATCACCAGCACATGCACTTTGGCTTGCGGGGAAATGTCTTTAAATGCCAACACATGCTCATTTTCATACACTTTTTCGCTCGGCAGCGTGCCTTCAACAATTTTGCAGAAAATACAATCCATCGCGATTCCTCCTGTTTCAATTGACATTTCATTCGATTTTCATTTGTTCAAATGGTTCAGCGGCAACTTGGGCAATATAAATCATGAACAAACGTTGCCTCATCCATTCATTGCCATCATACCGAAATTGGGCTCCGGCGTCCAATTTCACGTCGCTCAAAACAAGACCAGCATCCGTTGCTGCAAAACAAGGAGGTTGCCATGGCGGACAAAACTTTAGATGGAAAAAGCTTCATCTTGCGCATCGAAATGGATACCGATCAAATTCAATTCGGCCAAGTTGCCGCAGTCATATCCGACAATGGCGGCGACGTCATCGCCATCGACATCATTCGCACAAACCAGCAGATCACTACCCGGGACTTGACGATCACCGTCAAAGAAATTTCACAGATTGAGCCGCTCGCCGCCAAAATCGGCGCATTGCCGGGAATTCGCATCATCAATGTATCTGACCGCACCTTTTTGCTTCATCTGGGCGGAAAAATTGAAATGAAGCCGAAAGCGCCGATCCAAAACCGCGAAGATTTATCCCGTGTTTATACGCCCGATGTCGCACGGGTATGCACCGCAATTCGCGAAGATTTGTCCAAAGCTTTTACGTTAACGATCAAAAAAAATACGGTCGCGGTCGTTTCCGACGGCAGCGCAGTGCTCGGCCTTGGCAACATCGGCGCCCATGCGGCCATGCCGGTGATGGAAGGGAAAGCGATGCTGTTTAAGCAATTGGCCGATGTCGATGCCTTTCCCATTTGCTTAAACACTCAAAATACGGAACAAATCATCGAAGTCATCAAAGCGATTTCGCCGAGTTTCGGCGGCATCAACTTGGAAGACATTTCATCGCCGCGATGCTTTGAAATCGAAAAAAGGCTCAGCCAAGAGCTGGACATCCCTGTATTCCACGATGACCAGCACGGCACAGCGGTCGTGATGTATGCCGCTCTGCTTAACGCACTCAAACTGACCGGAAAATCTCTCCATTCGATCCGCGTCGTCGTTTGCGGCATCGGAGCAGCCGGCATTGCATGCACCCGCATTTTATTGTCTGCCGGCGTAAAAAATATTGTCGGCGTGGACCGGGAAGGCGCCATCACATCCAAGCGCCGATACGAAAATCCGATGTGGAACTGGTTCGCAGCACATACGAATCCGGATCAAGTCAGCGGCCCGCTCAGTGAAGTGATCGCAGGCGCGGACGTTTTTATCGGCGTTTCAGCCGGCGGCGTGCTGACGCGGGAAGATGTCCTCAAAATGAACGAAAATCCAATCGTTTTCGCCATGGCAAACCCGACCCCCGAAATCGAGCCGGAAGCGATCGAAGATATCGCTGCCGTAGTGGCTACCGGTCGATCCGATTATCCGAATCAAATCAACAATGTGCTTTGTTTCCCGGGCATCTTCCGCGCAGCCTTGGACTGCCGCGCCAAGGAAATTAACGAAGAGATGAAACTGGCCGCCGCTGAAGCGATCGCTTCGGTCATTTCCGACACGGAATTGAATAAAGAAAATATTATTCCCGGCGTATTTAACCATAAGGTCGTCGATGCCATTCGGGACAAAGTCGTGCAAGCAGCGATTCGAACCGGTGCAGCAAGGCGCATCCCTCGAGAATACGAAAAAGTTGAACAGCCGAAGCATCAGCTCTATGACATGTCAATCCAGTGAGCTCCGTCAAACATGTACAGATAACAGCGATCAACCGGCCGTTCCCAAATGTGCTCAATCGCCCGTTTGTACAGAGAAATCTGCACTTGATATCTTTCTTTCATGATCTTTTCCACTTGACCGTATGCAGCGTCCGATTTGTAATCGAGCAGAATCAACTCCCCTTCATCTGTTTCAAAAATGCAATCGATCACC
>CALKAN010000018.1 GCA_937983035.1 uncultured Paenibacillaceae bacterium
TCAAAGATGAGCACTCGTTTCGATGCTTTCAACGGATTTAACTTTTCTAAAACTTCTGGACGCTTATCGCGGCGATAATGAATGATCCACTTCAAAAACGGCCAATCGATCTTTTCTGTGCAGCCTTCCCCCATGTCAGGACGGCTTTTTCCGTGATATTGCACTCTTCGCTTCAATACCCGATACAAAGGAATATATGTGGGATAATCCAAAAAAATAATTGTATCCGCCGCATGCAGCCGTATTTCCATATTTCTGCCATAATTCCCATCAATAATCCATTTATCTTTTGCAACCAGTTCTTGCATGAGTTCATCCCATTCTTTCTCAGGAGTCGGCACCCAACCGGGTTTCCAATGCAAGGCATCCAAATGGTAAACCGGCAATTGCAATATTTCTCCCAGTTCTCTTGCCAATGTCGATTTCCCGCATCCGCCTGAACCGATAATCGCAATCTTGGTCATAGGGTCATTCATGTCCATCAAATCCCTCCTCTGCTTCAATGATTGAAGTCCCGCTCGATGAACGTTGATCATCATATGTTTTCCTATAATACGGCTCACCGTTCCCAGCCAAATAAAAAAGAGCAAACTTAAGAAAAGCATGCAAGTTAGAACGATGTTTTTTATTGTCACAGCATTCCGCTCCCAAAATAAAAAAACGCTTACAAGTAAGCGTAGCGGGATTGCTAATATCTGTCAAGGATTGCACAATTGCTCACCGAGAGTAAAGGTGTAAACAGCGGAACCCGCATTATGTCCGCGCAGCTTTGAAAATGAACTGGAAACTTCTTATTGCAATTAGGTGGAAAGCAAGGATCGCCATCGATCAAGCGGCTTATTCGACAAACAATGGGCTGCACCATTTAAAACATAAAGATCTTTGAAAAATAATATCATGAAACAATCGGAAAAAATGCCGACAAACTATAAAACGCTGCGGCGCATGCAATCATGACGATTACAAAAAGTGCATCCACAGAACTGTAACGCAACGGATAGTAATATGTTCGAGCGGCATTCATTTGAAATCGTTTGGCCTCCATCGCTGTCGCAACCCGCTGCGCTCTGCGAATGCTTTGAGCAAGCAACGGCACAGAATAAGCTTTGATCCGCTCATATATTCCTCGCATTCCTCTGCTGTATTGAACTCCTCTCACTTTTAACGCATCAGAGCGCTGCTGAAAATCTTGCATCACCATCGGCAGCATGCGAATGGCTGCCATAAAGCTGTAAGCATATTTCGGCGAAAGTTTCAGTTGCTGCATCAATGCATAAAAAAGTTTCACCGGCTTCGTCGTCAGCCCAAACAATAAACCCAGCGCACCAAAACTTAACGTTTTGAAGCCGACTAACAAACCGTGCTGAAAGCTCTCTTTAGAAATCTTGATCAATCCCCACTGCCACCAGACCGTCTCCCCGCGTCCAAACAATATCAAAGCAAAAGCGGAAGAGAAAAAAATCAGCAGAAACGGAGCGGTGAACAACAACATTCTTTTCCAGCCGTGGCCGCTCAAGAGGTACAATAAAATAAGAAACAAAATCATTTGCCAGCAGGCTGTATTGACATTTTGCGTAAACAAAATAACTAGCAGCATCAGCATAAAACTAATAAACTTCAATGCGGGATTCACCTGATACAACCATGTTTTTCTCTTTGGCGTCAAAAGCTCCATTGTTCACACCTCCAGTGCCTTTATCATCAGCTCTTCATGTCGAAGGGGCAGTAACCTCCACCAGCTTCCCTTGTTTGATTTTCCATACTTTCGTGGCAAAATAATTCGCGATGTGCATATCGTGCGTCACCATTAAAATCGCCGTGCCCTGCTGCCGCAGCTGCTCCAACTTTTCCAGCATGTGAAACGTGCTCCGCGCATCGAGTCCGAATGTCGGCTCGTCCAGCAGCAAGACGGGTTTGTCAACCGCCATCGCCGATGCGACGCTCAGCCGCCTTTTTTGCCCGACGGATAATTGAAATGGGTGACGATCATGGCTCATGTCAAGACCGAACGCATCTAATATTGCTGAAGTTCTCTTCTCTATTTCTGCTTCAGAAAAATTGTCTATTCTCAAACTGAAGGCGACTTCATCAAAGATCGAATTCGCAACGAACTGCCATTCCGGATTCTGAAAAACGAATGCCAGCGGCTGCGGCGGTGCTTGCTTCGTTCTTCGTTTCATTTTAAAAATTTTGCTGAACAAACTTCGTTTGCCGCCGTATGCATATTTAGCTGCCTGACTTACATCTTCACCTAAGATTTCATACGATCCTTTCGTCTCCAGCAGCTGCATTAACGATAACAACAAAGTGCTTTTTCCCGCTCCATTTTCTCCGATGACCGCAATCCAATCCCCGGGGTAAAGTTCAGCATGGTCCACTTCTATCTTCACTTCTTCCCCGCGAAATCCGGCAAATTGTTTCAGCTTAAGCACCGGTGCAGCGAGATTCATTTCCAGTTCAGACTGTTCTTTCGTTCTGTGCGATTGCATCGCCTGATACGAATGACTGGACAAATAATCTTTCCACACGTCAGGATACCAGATTCCGTATGCCATGAGCGCTTTCTTATGCTGCTCAAAGATGACTTGCGGCGCATCATCTGCGATGATTTGTCCTTCAGGATTAAACAAAATGAC
>CALKAN010000019.1 GCA_937983035.1 uncultured Paenibacillaceae bacterium
AAGAATGGTATTACGCTTTGAGATGCATAGATAACCTGCGTCTAACCATAGTTACAGGCTGGTATATGGAGGCAGGGATTCCGCCTAATGCGTTCGGAGACTGGGCCAAGTACGAAGGGGAAAGAAGCCGGCTGAATGATGAGCAGCGATCGCTTCTTGGCAGCTGGGACTGCGGCAGAGATGCCTCTGAAATATTTCGTGTGATGAAAAGCACAGCGTCAGAGTTTAAAAAAGTGCATCGCAATCTTTGCTATAAGCTTGGGATTGAGGAACAAGTAGACTGGGTCAATCATTTGATGGATCAGGTTATAGGTTAAATATGGCGATAATATGAAATGAAAGGTGTGCCAAAACGGCACACCAATTGAATGCAAGCTCGCAACTTCGTGCAAGCGGGCTCCATTATGCTTTTGTCATATGATGAACCGCATCGCGCAAAAATTGAGCCGTCCCGCTCCCATGCCGATCATAATATTCCGCAAACCGCTCATCAGCCACGTACATATCGACTAGGTTCGCATGAGCTTCTTTGGAATATTGCGGCCATGTGTACGACAGCCATTCTTTATGCTTGGCCGCTGCTTTCTGGGCTTGTTCAGAAGCAGGATCGCCGATTTCCATCGCTTGTTTCAGATAAGCAAACATTTCTTTCTCTGTTTCTTGCATTTGATGATATTGTTCCTCCGATAAATTCAGCAGTTTTGCGTTCGATAGCTCTGCTGCTTCATCACCGTATTTCTCCCGGACTTCTTTGCGGAATTGGGCGTCATTTTCTTGAATTAAGCGCTCTTTAAAGGCTTGAAATTTTTCCTCGTTGTTCATCTTCACCTCTCCATTCTCATGGGCGATTGTTTTTTTCACGGCTGCGATCAGCTTGTCAAGGTGATCACGCCGCTCGAGCAGCCGTTTGTAATGGTCAGTCAAAGCTTTGCGTTTATCGAAAGCAGGGTCGTTGATGATCGACTTGATCTGTTCTAAGCTGACGTCTAATTCGCGATAAAACATAATTTGCTGCAAGAGATCGACTTCGCGCTGAGTATATACCCGGTAGCCGGAATGATTCATTCGTGCGGGTTTCAATAAGTTAATCTCATCATAATAACGCAGCGTGCGCGTGCTGATTCCGGCTAAATCAGCCAACTCGCGAATGGAATATTCCATCATGCATCACCCCTGACACTTTTAAGCATAAACGTTGACGCAACGTCAATGTCAAGTGTTATTCTTTTCATTTTTTATTGCCAATGAAAACAGCCGCTGCACATGCAGCTTGATTATAACGAATATTCATTTTGGATGCTAATCATTGCCAAGTGAAGACTTGCTTCAGAGCAGTTACATAGAAATGAAGGAAAATAAAAGAATGTAATTTCTTGAAGCGAATTGTTTGCTGTCAGCAGCGCATCTGGCTGCGGGAAATCTATGCCCATGCGTCTGGCGGCGGGTCTTTGTTAATCTTAAACGGCTGACGACCCGCTGCATGCAATGAATTAACAAAATATAAGGAGATGCATTCGATGACGGTAACAAAAATCATAGATCACATTACGACTCAATTGCAGGATGTGCCGGGCATTGCGGGAATCGTATTGGGCGGTTCGCGGGCACGAGGAAATAACAGACCGGATTCTGACATTGATATCGGCATTTATTATGATGAAGCGGCCGGTTTTGACTTGCATGCATTGAACAACATCGCCGCTGATTTAGATGATGAGCATAGAGAGAATTTGATATCTGCGCTGGGAGAATGGGGAGAATGGGTCAATGGCGGCGGCTGGCTTGTCGTTCAAGGCTGTCATGTGGATCTTATTTTTCGCGATGTAAATAGGACGGCTCAGGTGATCGATGACTGTTTGGCGGGTATGGTTACATCCCATTACCATGCCGGGCATCCTCATGCTTATTTGAATGTCATGTATATGGGTGAAATTTCGATTTGCAAAATTTTATATGATCCAACGGGCCGGATCGCCCGGTTAAAGTCCAAAACGATGCCGTATCCGAAACCGCTGCAGGATGCGATCATCAGATATTTCATGTTTGAAGCGTCTTTTTCTTTGATGTTCGCGGAGGATCACGTGGACAAAGATGATCTTTCTTATGTCGCGGGCTGCACTTTTCGAACGATCTCTTGTCTGAATCAAGTGTTGTTTGCTAAAAACAAAGAATACTGCATCAATGAAAAGAAAGCTGCGGCGATGGTCGATCAGTTTGAAATCAAACCATTGGATTACAAAAGAAGAATCGATCAGATTTTCTCTCTATTGACAACTGACATCCGCAGCGCCAGGGAAGGAATCAACATGCTGAAGGAGCTTGTTGCTGAAACAGAGAAGCTGATTTAATTCTAATTGCAAATTGATCTCCTTTTTAGAAAATTTTGAGACGGCATCGGAGATGTTCATCGTTTAAGATGACTGTTTCATAAGTAAGACATCGTCTCATGATTCTGCTTCGTTCAGCGAAAAAACCGGAGCAAAATGGCATTTGACAGCGACAAAGAACAGATTTTCTTCGCAAAAAACAGCAGGATTTGGAGCTTGACTTTTAGAATATAATAGGAGCTCGGAATAAACTGGTTCAATTTGGTGTTTTTAAGTTAAAAATGTCAATGAAAACGTGTTTTTGAAAG
>CALKAN010000020.1 GCA_937983035.1 uncultured Paenibacillaceae bacterium
TGCAAACGACGGATGAAGCGGTTCGCTGCGGGAAGCTGCATGTCATCGCTGTCAGCGAACAGATCGAGCAGGATGCAAGGCAATTGTTGAGCCGCTTTCCGGAATATGAGTTGTCATTGGATGAAGCTGTGACAGCCGTCGTCATCTTGTCGAACAACATCCGGCGCGTTTTTACGTTCAATCTTTCTTTGCTTGCTTTATCCAACATAGACTCGCATATCAAAATAATTCCCAGCCCAAGCAGCGTTTAACGCTGCTTAGCGCTGGGAATCCAAATGGTGAAAGTGGAGCCTTTGCCTAATTCGCTTGCTGCTTTCACTTTCCCCTCATGCAATTCAACAAGTTCTTTGACAATGGCCAGTCCCAAGCCTGTTCCGGTATCTTTCCTTGAACGTCCTCGATCCGCTTTGTAAAATCGTTCCCAAATATATTCCAGATCTGTCTCAGACATGCCGATGCCGGTATCGCTGATTTCAAATCGGATATACTCTCCATCTTCTTTTGCAGACAAGCGGACTTCACCGTTTTCCGTAAACTTGATGGAGTTTTTCACCACATTGCTTATAATCTGTTCGATTCTCGTTTGATCTGCATAAACTTCAGGCAGCTGTTCGTCCAGTTCCAACTGAAATCGATTGTTCTTCTCCTCCATCTCTTTGGAAAACTTAAGCATGATCTTTTCTAACAGCGGCTTGACTTGCACAGGATATTTATTGATGACCACTTCCTTGTTGCGGAGGCGGATCAAGTGCATGATATCATCTAACAGTCGATTCATATGCATCGTCTCACTGTACATGATATCGTAATATCTGTGCCGTCCTTCCTCGTCGATCAATCCGTCCTGCAAAGCTTCCAGAAATCCTTGCATGGCCGTAAGCGGCGTGCGCAGCTCATGAGAAACATTCGCTAAAAAATCTGTGCGGATGCGATCCAGCTTCTGCCTCTCGGTTTCGATCTTCTCCAGCTTTTCCGCCATCGCATTGATCGTTGACGCTAGTTCGCCGATCTCATCTTCGCTTGTCACATCAATCCTTCTCGAATAATTGCCCATGCCGATTTCTGCTGCGGCAGCGTCAATTTTTTGCAGCGGACGAGAGATGGACCAAGACAAATAAGAGATCAGTGCAACGGAAATAACCGTGCCGACCAGCAGCGCCCATAATACGGTTTCACGAATATTGGAGACGATGCTTTTCGTTTCGGTCAACGAAGAATGCAGCACAATCCCGCCGTATACTTCCTCGCCTTTGCCCCAAGGAATGACGACAGACAGCATCGGCTGCGTCAAACCTTCAAATGCCGCGCCCCGGGTCACATTTTCTCCAGACAATATTCTTTCCACAATTGACGGGTTCACCGATTTCCCCAAAACAACTTCTTCTTTGGCAGATGTGGCGATAACGCTGCCGGTCCGATCGAACACCCAAATCCGAGTGTCGAACGATTGATCAAAAAACATAATGAAATTCATGTTGCTCTCGTTCATCACCGGTTCTTCCTGAATGGCTAAATTGACCATTCTCGCTTTGCGCAGCAGTTCATCGCGCTTCGTATCATAAATATAATCTTCCACCAAAAAAGAAATAAACAGGCCGACAACGCCCAGGCCGAGCAAAATAATGATCAGATAGCTGAAAAATAAACGTAAAAAGACACTGCGATTAATTTTGCGAATCAGCATCCAACACCACCTCGAATTTGTACCCGACTCCCCAGACGGTGTGGATGTACGTATGCTTCAAATGCTTCAGCTTGCTGCGCAGTTTCTTTACGTGCACGTCCACGGTTCGCATGTCTCCCATAAAATCATAGCCCCACACTTGCTCCAGCAGCTGCTCGCGGGTAAAGATCTTGCCCGGGTATTTCGCAAAATGATAAAGCAGGTCAAATTCTTTCGGTCTTAATTCGCAAACTTCATCTCTGATCACAACTTCCCGCCGGATCGGATCTATCTTAAGCTCAGGAAACTGAAAGACCTGCTCAGCTTCTTCTTCGCTGTATGCCGGCGTTTGTCCGACCGTTCTCGGCTGCATTC
>CALKAN010000021.1 GCA_937983035.1 uncultured Paenibacillaceae bacterium
GCCTGTTAGGAGATGAGTGAACGATGAAAAAATGGTTGCGCAAAGAAATTTGGATTACGGCCATCGTTGCTTGTGCAGTCACGATGTCCATCGCTGCAAGCGTATTTGCTTCTAATCCGATTCAAATTATTGTAAACGGCAAGGAAATTTCACCGGATGTTCCGCCTCAAATGATTGACAATCGCGTCATGGTGCCGATCCGTTGGGTCAGTGAAGCATTAGGGGCAGAAGTACAGTGGGATCAAGAAAATCAACGAGTGATCATCCGTTCATCCATCGAAGAAAATGAATCCGCGGATGAACAAGCGATCATCGCTTTAGTGGAACAGTTTGGAAGGAAGCTCAAAATGGTTTCTCTGACAAGTTCTCCATCTGATTTAGCAAAAAGCATGCAGGAACATTACCGCGATTTCGCTGCTCCTGAATTAATCGCATATTGGGCAGAAAATGCAGAGGAAGCTCCAGGCAGACTGACTTCCAGTCCTTGGCCGGAACGAATCGATGTTGAAAGCATAGAGAAAACGGCAAAAGATGTTTACAAGGTGACCGGCCGCATCGTTGAAGTTGTTGGAGGAGGTATTGAGGCGGCAATTCGTCCGATCGAGCTGGAATTGAAAAAGGCGGATGGCCGCTGGCTCATTCACGGCAGTGTACTTGGCTCTTATGAGACGATTATGCATTCCGATCAGGACGTTTTAGCAGGTTATATTACTTTGGAAGATGATACGCTGTATTTAGATCGAGTGGAAGTGATTACGACCGAAGAGGGAGATCGGATTACAGGACTTGGCTTTTACAATCCCGAGCGAATGGCGGAACTAGGTTTGCAGGACGAAGATTTGCCCAATGGTTATTATATTCATGAACTGAATGAAGAATCGCTGGCATATGAATTGAGCGATGAGACGGTATACACGTTTACAGATGTGCATCTTTTATTCGTCGAAAATGAAGAAAGCGACCGGCGCTATTTTACTACGGACAAAGAAGAGTTTATGGAGCACTTATCAACGATTCCCGGCAAAGTGAAGTACCCATTCTTGGTTGAAGTCAGCGGCGGCAAGGTGCTGAGCATTACGGAGGTCTTTTTATTTACGCAGTAATGGAATATACAAACCTTAGCTTTGCCAGCCTTTCTCGCCTGGTTTGTTTGTAAAAAGGGGGTTAGACGAATGTTAGATAAAACGCTGCCGCTTAGAAAAATATTGATGAAACGGCCGAAAGGGACAGAATGGAAGGAATATAAGCTGCCGGAAGGGTATGAAATTCGTTTGTATCAAAAAGGCAATGAACGGGATTGGTGTGAAATCGAGACGGCCGTGGGAGAATTCGATGACATCGAAAGTGCTTTAAAATACTATGAAAAAGAATTCATGCCATATGCGGAAGAGCTGAAACGAAGGCAGATGTTCATCCAAGCTCCGAATAAGCAGCTGATCGCGACCGTTACAGCATGGTGGAGGCATACGGGCGAGAGAAGGGATCCGATCTTGCATTGGGTTGCCGTAAGACCCGAGTTCCAGGGCAAAGGCTTGGGCAAAGCGCTGGCATCCGCTGGGGTCAAGCGGATTCTGGAGCTTGAAGGCGACACAGACATTTATTTGCGCACGCAAACTTGGAGTTATAAAGCGGTCAATATTTATTTGGATGCTGGTTTTAAATTGCTGGAAGCGACAGAGTCATACGCGGGGTACAAAAACGAAAATGCAGAAGCCATTCAAATACTGGGTGACAGGCTGAAACGGGTGTAAAACAGAACATGCCAGAAGGAAAAGTCCGAACATAATTGCATCGCTAAACGAATAGTTCACTTATTCGTTGAAGATTTTAAACTGAAATCAACATATTTTCGATCTGCACTTGAGAGCGTTTGCTGTTGTTTGAAGATAAAGCAACGTGCACTTTGTATTCATCTGCCTGTTCGAATATTAGCTTTTGCTCATGATCCAAGTGGACCAAAATCCCGTTTTCTATCGATTCTTTTGTGTCAAAGACAGCATGGATGAGTTCGAAGTCAGACTCGGTAAATGCGCCTTCTATTTTAATTTGTGATATTCCATCGATTCCGTTGTCTCTGGCGTTTGGCACCATGTATTGACGCATCCATTCTGTTGATTTTTCATCTTTCATTTGCTGCAGTCCGATCTGTAAAGGAACTCCTTGAAAAAACGGAAAATAGCTGTTTCTCCAGGGCATCGTTCTCGTAAATAATCCGAACCCCCACTTGAACTGCAAAAATTTGGGCTCTGTCATATTTATCGATTTGATACGCGTCATCTCTTCATAAATGCGATCTAAATTATTTGCATCCAGCATCAAACAGATCAGGCCTCTGTGCCCTTGGTTGTATTGATCCACCCATTCCGGCACCCACCCGCCGCCGTCTTCTTTTAACAGTCGGATCATTTCAAAATATTCGTTTCCGATCCAAATGTTGGATGCTTTAAAGCCTCTTGTCCCTTTTCCCCATTTGGGTTCATACGGCAGTCCGGCGTCCCGGATGGATTGAATTTGAATCGGATCGGTTTGATAACTTTTGTCAACATTGACAACTAAGTGATCGATTTTCAATGTTCTCTCTCCTAAAGATTTTTTTATGTATCATGCGTTCTCAAAATATCATCTCTTTTCAGCCTTCGCGGCATTTGCCGGTTGCAGATGAGCATGCATTTGTCAATATTTCAAGATTATATGAAATTGCGTTTTGCTGTCAAAGCATATTATCGGCATTTATATTTAAAAAAGAGACATAGAATGTTATTGAACATCGCTGTCGCATGGTTTTTTCAAACGCACAATACATATAGGTAAACTTAAGTATATTAAAAATTTTAACATGTCAATATGATATACTAATGTAAACAATGTTGGGCGGAGTTGAGTGAAAAGAGAGTATGGAACTATGAACAGACAGCGAAAGAAATAGACACCAATAAATCGTTGGCAGAACAGAAAATATTAAATAACAAGTCGCCTGAACGTCTAGTTAGAAGAAGAGCTCGTGATAGGCAGGAACAAAAAATATTGGATAACCTGTGCATCATGAAGTGGAAAGATGCAGAAGAACGTGGATAAATAAAATATATAAGCAAAAATGAGTGGTATGATGAATATTGAAAAAGCAGCAGACTAATGCTGCTTTTTTCGCAAGTTCGGTTTGTTTTTCTGCCTAATGTTTTTGTAAGATTTTATTTAGCGGGAGGTGCAAGGTTGACATGAAAAACAACTGCTCGCTGTGCGGGATGCAAGGGACGATATTTCGTGAAATTAAAAGCAGAATATACTATTATTGTCCAAACTGCAAATCTATCTATATGGATCCTAAAAATTATTTGGCACCCCAACAGGAGAAGGAACGTTATGAGCAGCATAATAATGATGTGAACGATCCGGGTTACCAGCAATTTGTTTCTCCGATTGTTAAAGCAGTGCAAAAGGATTATCGGCCGGGGGCAATTGGTCTGGACTATGGCTGCGGCACAGCGCCAGTAATTACGAAATTGTTAAAGGATGAAGGCTATGAATTAAATTTGTACGATCCTTTCTTTGCGAACTATCCAGAAAATTTAAAGATGAAATATGATTATATCGTTTGTTGTGAGGTGATGGAGCACTTTCACTCTCCAAGGGAAGAATTTCACAAGCTGCGCTCACTTTTGAAGCCTAGAGGAACACTTTACATGAAGACGAGCATTTACGGCGATCATATTAATTTTGATGCTTGGTATTATAAAAATGACCCTACGCATGTGTTCTTTTATTCAAAAGAGACATTAGAATGGATTCAACAACATTTTCAGTTTTCTGATTTAATCATAGAAGAAAAATATATAAAGTTCACATTATAAAATAAAAAAGCAGACATGCGGAGAATCGGCGGGTGCTTTCACTGAAAGATGGGCGGCATCCATGGATCTTTGAATGACTTGCATTGTATTGGAGGAGAAACGCGGTGAATGAACAATTGAAAGCAAACTATGAATGGTGGAATGAAGCGGCACTGCTGCATGCTGAATCCGAATATTATGATGTGGAAGGATTTTTAAAGGGGAAGTCAACGCTTCGTGCAGTTGAGCTGGAAAAGCTGGGGGATGTACGCGGAAAAAAACTGCTGCATTTGCAATGCCATTTTGGCATGGATACGTTATCTTTGGCGAGGCTGGGAGCGAAAGTAACCGGCGTAGATTTTGCAGATGAAGCGATCCGCCTGGCAAAGTCGTTGAATGCGAAATTGGGGTTGGATGCTGAATTTGTTTGTTCGAATATATACGATTTGCCGCAACATTTATCCGGTCAATATGATATTGTCTACACATCTTATGGCGTATTGTGCTGGTTGAATGACTTGCAACGCTGGGCGGAGATCGCGGCGCATTTTCTAAAACCCGGCGGAACGTTTCTCGTTGTTGAAGGTCATCCGCTGGCTGATTTGTTTGAATTAACAGATAGAGAGCTTCGTATCGCAGGTTCTTATTTCTACGATGAAACGCCGTACATAGAAACAGAAGACGGCACTTACGCGGTGCCCGATGCCAACAAGAAATATAAGACGACGCATGAATGGTCGCACAGCATCAGCGAAATTATGCAGGCGTTGTGGTCGGCCGGGCTGAATGTGACATCATTTGAAGAATATCCTTACTGTTTTTATGAAAAATTCCCGGGCTTAATGAAAGAAAATGAGGACGGCTGGTGGGAGTTTCATGATGAAAATCCCCGGCTGCCCATGATGTTCTCCTTAACTGCGGCAAAAGAAGAAGCGGAATGCATTTGACAGCCCGCATGAATGGGAATCTGACGCAAACATGTGCATGAACCAAATAGCGTGATCCTGTGATCCTGTGTAAAAACAGGGTCATTTTTTTGTTTTTGCATCAATATTAAAGTTGTTATAAAATAAATTTTAAATAAAATTAAAAAATACTTTTATTTTATTAAAGATTATGTTAAACTAAATTTGAAAAAAAAGAAAGAGGTGAGGACAAGCATGGGCATCAGAAATGCGCCGAATTGGATATTATCGCTGGAAGAGGAAGATTTGGAATTCATCAAAAATTTTATTTTGAATTCTGGATCTTTAAAAGAAATTGCAAAAATTTACAACGTTTCCTATCCAACGGTAAGGATCAGGCTGGACAGGTTGATTGAGAAAATCAAGTTGAACGATGCTGCAGAAAATGAAGAATTCATCAAGTTTATTAAACAGCTGACGATCGATAATCGCATTAACTTGGAAGAAGCAAAATTAATCATAGAAAAATACAAACAAGAAAAGGGTGAGAAATAATGTTTGGATTCGGTTTTTATGATGTGCTTATTATTGCCGGCATACTTGGCGTTCAATATTTCCTGTCAACTCGAAACAGCGTTTATTGGGGAGCGCTTATTCCGGCAGTTTACGTTGTTTGGCGCACATGGGTCTTTATTGCCGAAGATCAAAAGTTTCTTTCATATGTGTTCATTTTGCTCCTTGGATTGGCTTTTTTGATCGGTGAATGGCACCAAGGACGAAAAGCGCATCGCAAAAAAATAGAGCGTGAACTGGAATTAATGAAGTCTCAAGATATGAAATAAAATGGGAAAGTATGACTATAGCTGTTCTTTCCCTTTCCTGCGGACGGCGATGCATTGTAACATATAAGTGCCGGCAAATCCTGTGAAGGGAGCGTGATAACAGTGGTAACACGTCGCTGACTTATCATTTGTCAGAAGACAGCATTCGCAAGATCGTTTCCAAAATCCGCAAACATGAGGCGAAATTGACATAAAGCATAAAAACGGCGATTAGCCGTGAAAAGCAAGTTCCTTGCGAAGCTGCCTTTGTTGCATGGGCAGCTTCGTTGCATGTCAATCCCGATAATGCGCATAGGAATATTGATAAATGCTTCATTTTGCGTTATAGTGATTGTTGAACATCAAGAAAAGGAGACATCGCACACATGGCAAAACTCATTTGGGACCATACGATTCATTTGGTGAACGATTTGGACAAAGCGGTAGAACTGTTTCTGCAGCAAGGCTTAAACGCCCAAAGAGGCGGATCGCATGCTGACTGGGGCACGTATAACGCATTAAGTTATTTTGATCTCAATTATATCGAGTTTTTATCGATAGAGAACCGTGAAATTGCCGAGAAAACAGAAGATTACAACGTTGTGGCGCGCGACCCGCTCGTGTATTTGCCAGAACATGAAATTTTCAATCGTGTCGTGATTCGCACGGACAACATTCAGGAAATTGCCGACCGAATTCAAGCCAGCGGCTTGAAAACAGGCCCGATCACGCCTGGAAAACGGCTGAATACAGAAGGACGCTGGATTGAATGGAAAATGGTGACGGTATACGGAAATTACGAAGGACTGAATTATCCGTTTTTCATTGAATGGAAAGATTCGGATGAACAGCGGCTGGAGGATTTGAAAAAATCAGGCCTCATTAAGCCCCACTCCGTTGGAGACATTACGACAGACTATGCTTTGTTTCATGTGAACAATCCTAAGGAAACGTCCGATCATTGGCATCAAGCATTCGGTTTCGAGCCGGCTGCATGGGATCAAGAAGGCGAGTTCGCACTCGATGCTGGAGACGGGAAAAAATTCGTATTCCGCCAAGGCGCCGAACCGCAAATTAAGGAAGTCGCATTCCGTACATCGAACTCAGACTTAAAGGGGAAAACGTTCGCCATCGGCGGGGGAACTTATCGATTTGAATAATGGCTGCGGAGCTGTCCGCCAAGCAGAGATCCTTGCTTGGGGGCAGCTTTTTTGTTGTTTCGTTTGAGAGGAGGTCAGCTATATCATCATTCATGATCTCAACTTTTCCAGCGCGTTTGCGGCTAACTGAGCAAAATAGCGGGATGCCTGCATGATCATGCGGTCATCGGCGCGAAACTTCGGGTCGTGCAGTTCGTATGGACCGCCGGAGCCGATCATGACGAAGGCGCCCGGCACTTTCTCTTGATAAAATGAGAAATCTTCGCCTACAGCAGTCGGTGCTGAAGTCCTCACTTCGTACCCGGTCTGCTCAGCTGTTTCCAGAGCAAATTCCGTCCAGCCGGCATCATTGTTCACCGACGGCACTCCGAATTCCCATTTCAGGTTGATCTCCGCGCCATGCACGGCACTGATTCCGCGCGCGGTTTCTTCCATCCGCCGCCGGACGTAACGGCGCGTTTCGTCGCCGAACGTTCTTACCGTGCCTTCCAAGAAGGCATTCTCTGGAATTACATTCCATGTATTGCCGCTGTGAATTTGCGTGATGCTGATGACCGCATTTTCGTAAGAAGGAACATTGCGGCTCACGATCGTTTGCAGCGCTTGGATGAGCTGTGCGGATACAATGATCGGGTCATTCCCTTCGTGCGGTTTGGCGGCATGGGCGCCTTTGCCGGAAATATGGATCGAAAAGCGATCGACGCCGGCGGTCAATGCGCCTGGACGAGAACCGAGCACTCCGACGGGCAGGGACGGATCGTTATGAAGTCCGAAAATGGCGGACGCATCATCGAGGACGCCTGTTTCCAAAACGGCGCTTGCTCCCTCGGCTATTTCTTCAGCCGGTTGAAACACGATTCTCACTTTGCCCGGCAAGAGCGCCTCTTGCTCTTTCAGGAGAACGCACGCCCCAAGCATGACGGACGTATGCACGTCATGCCCGCATGCGTGCATGACGCCTTCATGCAAAGAAGAAAAGGGCACGCCTGACTTTTCTTCAATCGGCAAAGCATCGATGTCTGCTCTAAGCGCGATCACCGGCCCGCTTGATGCATCGCTGCCGATTTCTGCAACGATGCCTGTTTGCAGCGGCAAGTCCAATATTTTAATATGATAAGAAGCCAAAAACTCGCGAATGCGTTTTGTCGTTTCGAATTCTTGGTTTGAAAGTTCCGGATATTGGTGCAACAGGTGTCTAAAATCGATTAAACGCTGCTCTAATGTTTTCATTTGTTGTCTCTGATCCTTTCAGCACAGTGTAGTTTTACATATGGAAAAAGTAAGCAAGAAGTCCTGTCAAACATTTTTCGACATTTTATATTGACAAGTATATAGGCAGAATGTATTATAGTCAATAAATCATACCTGTCTACTATGTTTTAAAAAAGACAATCAGGAGGAAACTAACACAATGAAAAAATTTGCAGCAATCATGATTCTAATTATTACTGCGGGGGTTCTGCTTGCAGCCTGCGGAGAGGAAGGACAGCAATCATCTTCAGAAAATATAAACGAAAACGAAGTGAAGATTGCATTTACGACTCCGCTGACTGGAAACTATGCTGAATACGGCGTTCACTTTAAAAATGCTTCAGAAATTGCCGCAGATCAAAAGGAGAAAATCACGGTTTCAGATGCTTCACGAAGAAATCGGTGATGGCA
>CALKAN010000022.1 GCA_937983035.1 uncultured Paenibacillaceae bacterium
ACAAGACGGGCACGCTTACTAAAGGGAAGCCGGAAGTGGTGGATGTCATCGTGCGAGACGACTTGACCGAAGAACAATTGCTGCATTATGCGGCATCGATTGAAGGATATTCAACCCATCCTTTAGCGGCGGCGATTGTCAAGTATCCGCAGGAAAAGTCCGTCCTGCTGGAAAAACCGGATCGAATGGAAGATACCGCAGGCTTTGGCGTAGAAGGAACGATAAAAGGGAGAGTCTGGCGGGCAGGAAAGGCTGATTTCGTCGGAAGTCAGGAAGCGATGGCATTTCATGAAGGCATCGCGGCCAAAATGGAGGAAGAAGGAAAAACTGTCGTTTTCATCAGCGATGAACACGGCATTGCCGGATTGATCGCTTTGAAAGATACGGTGAGAGAAGAAGCGATTCGCGCGATTCAAGACTTGAAGGCGGCCGGCATTGTACCGATTATGCTGACAGGAGACAGTCAACATACGGCGGAAGCGATCGCGAAAGAAATCGGCATCGAAACGTATCGTGCGGAATGTTTGCCGGAAACGAAAGCCGAGGAGTTAAAGCGGCTGAAGCAGAAGCATGGCGAGGTGGCCATGGTCGGCGACGGCATTAATGATGCGCCTGCTCTTGCCGCAGCTTCGGTCGGAATCGCGATGGGAGAAGGAACAGATGCCGCGCTGGAAACGGCAGATGTCGTCTTGATGAAGAATGATTTGCCGCGGATTGCGGAAGCGATCAAGTTGTCGAAACGCATGAACCGCATCGTCAAGCAAAACGTTGTTTTCTCCGTTGCCGTCATCCTGTTGTTGATTGCATCGAACTTCATGCAAAATCTTTCGCTGCCTATGGGCGTGATCGGGCATGAAGGCAGCACGATTCTAGTGATTTTAAACGGTTTGCGTCTGTTGCGCTGATGAGAAGACGACAATTGTCTGAAATGTGCATGATGTTTAATGAATATGATGAAGGGCGGCCGCAGTCATTCGAATGAATGAACGATGGCCGCCTTTTTTAAGGAGTTGCTTATGGATTCGTTACCGTGCCCATGAATAAAATCGCATCGGTCCCTTGATCGTGAATGGCGAAGAAGAACGGTCGATCCACGATCATTTGAAACGTTTTGGCCGGGGCCGAGGCAGCGCCGGCTTCGATGCTGGTGACAGCGGCAGCGACGGTGCCTTTTTCCTCAACTTCAATATACGCTTTATGTTTTGCGTCTTTCAAGTAGACATTTTCGGAAAGCGAAATCATGTTGCTGAATTGAGCGGCTTGAGGATGGAACGCCGTTTTCATTCCCATTTGTTCTAATGTCTCTTTCAAGCTTGTTTCGAATTCCAGTTTGAAGCGCGGCATCTCCAAGGCACCGCTCGCTCGAGCGAACGAATCCAGCCACTCTTTCCATTGGTCTGCGGTCAGCTTGGATATTAACTGTTCAAGATTCGAATTTTGATCAGGCAAAAATACGAGCATGCTCATGCGGTGTCCTTGGTACGGCAAACGGATCGCTTGGAAACCGTCCCCCTCCAAATACTGAAATTGTCCAGAGTTCACCATCATGGGCACTTCTTTCTTTGACCCGTCCGGCAATGCAAATGGTTTGGTTTTCGTCGCTTCTTCTCGGAACGGCTTTGCCCAATTGGCTTCAAAATAAATCGCATTCAGCAAATAAAGAATCGCATCCCCGGGGATCGGTCCATCGATTATGCTTGGGATTTTGCCGCGAGTTTGTTTATGGACCCAAGCATTGATTCGATTTGCCGCTGCATCCGATTGAAAATTGAGCGACGTCACTTCTGCGTCATAATAAGTTCGAACATTTTCCAGAAACGCATCATGAAACGACAATCCTTCCCGCGCCCATAAGGAATTGGCAATCGATACTTTTACTTCTTCTCCGCTGTGCGCAAGCAGATCGGTGAGTACTTGATATCCTCGATTCATTTCTTCCAGCGATAATCCGTGCATTTGCAACGTTTGCTGCATTTCCGTGAGCGTCTCATCGGCGGCGCCGTTCGCAGTCATCGCCAATGCGGCCGCGATGCTGTAAGGGGACAGGAATAAATTGTCCGCAGGGTCAGCGTTGTTGTGCACCGCATGGAACAGATTCAGCGCAAATTGCGTCTGCGCTGCAGTGACGCGATCGTTCAGATCGGACAATTCGAACTGTGCATTTTCGGGGGCGGATGATGGCGCAGCGCCTAGGTTAGTTTGCTTGATTTGATCGATGATGGCGTTCATTTCTTCTTTCGAGCATCCTGACGCAGCACACATGAAACCGATTGCGAGCAGCAAAGTCAGCGTTTTCGTCCAAAAATTTCTGTCAATCATTTTTCCGATCATGAGCACTCCCTTCTTCGTTTGTCATTGCTGTTGCATTTATAGACGGAGGAACTTGGAAACAAGTTGCATCCGATGGCATGAACAGCAGAAAATTTGACCGCCGCGGATGCCATTTTCTGATATAGGAAAAAAGCCATGTCATCGATTATAATAGATGGGGAGTCATGGATTCGAGCATGACCGCAGAATGTCAAGTTGCATTTTTTTTGCATATTTATCACAATTGATCGAACGTTTCATGATCAGAGACGGTATTCTGATTAGAAGGACTAGAAGGATTTAATATTAATATATATAAATTATCAAGAAAGAAAGGTCAATGCCAGGATGGACAAGCTGCAATTGTTTGTAAAAGCGTCTCGATTTCGGGTATTGCCGGTGATGATGATTCCGGTCATTCTCGGAGGAATCGGAGCGTTTGCATGGGAAGGGACGTTTCGTCCGTTGTTATTTTTGCTTACGCTGATCGGAGCGGGAGCGGCCCATCTATTCTCCAATATGATTAACGACTTATGGGATTTTCGGAACGGCGTGGATGCTGCCGCGAAAGAAACAGCAGCCACAATTTCAACGAATTCCGGCATGTTGGCTGGCAGCGTCATGCCTGAGAGAACGTTTCGCCTTCTGACATGGAGTTTGTTTGGCATCGCTGCAGTCTGCGGCATCATCCTTGCTGCAGTGAGCGGCTGGCCGATTATAGCAATCAGCGGGTTAGGCGGACTGCTGGCTTATTTCTATGTCGCCCCGCCGATCAAATTCGGTTACCGCGGCAAAGGCTATAGTGAAATTGCGATACTGCTCGCTTTCGGCGTTTTGCCTGTTGCAGGCACTTATTATGTTCAGCTGCAGCAGTTCGATTACCGCGCTGTTTTGTTGTCGCTGCCGATCGGACTTTTGACGACGCTGCTTCTGTTTAATCATCATTTTTTGCATTGGCGCGCAGATGAGCAGGCGGGAAAGCGAACTCTCGTCGTTGTATGGGGGGAGAAGCGGTCTCTGCAATTTTCAAAATGGTTGGCCGCACTCGCTTATTTGGCGCTGGCGGCATGCATTTTATTCGGAGCGCTGCCCGATTACGCGATCATTGCGATCGTCACTGCGGCGCCTCTCGTCAAAGCATACCGCTCCTTGCAGGCAGAGAATCCTTCAACGGCATATTTGCCGTTAATGGGCGCTTCGTTGAAAGCATCTGTTCGCTGCGGTCTGGTCATGGGCGCATGTTTGTTGATCGAAGCTTTGTTTCAACTGATCTGAGCCATGATGCATGGATGAGCGCCGTTTGCAAAGATGCTGTATACGAATGAACATGGACGTGAAGCTTCTTATCGTTTGAATAAGTGAAAAATGGAACAAACAAAGGAGAGATCAGCGATGGAAAAGCAAACAAGCACAGAGAAGCAACAACATCAAGCGCAGGACGCTAGTCAAGAAAAGGAACTTCATTCCGCAGAACATGCTGCTGACAAGAATATAAGCAAGGGGGAGGAAAACAAAATGAAACAAGAACGCATCATTGGAGATTTTCACACGATTTTGGAAGAGGGAAAAGTTTGGAAGATTGGGGGCTTCCCGCTTCCTGACGGAAGCTTCTGGGAGTATCGGGAACCGGAAGCGGTCGTCATCGTTCGCAACGGCATCTTGTATGTGCGCGCGCCTTTGAGCCGCAAGCATGATGAGATCCAGATTTTGGACAATGCGAAGCATATGTACTATTCCGTTGAACAAATTAAAGTGCCTGAAGCAGGCGAAGTGAGTTTCGAATTGCAAATTCGCGCGCGCACGAGAAACACGGTGCCGGGCGATTTGTATGACGGGTATGTTTCGTTGAATTTGCTTGATTTCAGCACCGGTGGAGCGTTAGACTTTTTTGCCGGCAATGACCAATACGCAACCGTATATGCGGTGCTGCCGTTTCCAGGGGTGAAAGTGCCGGATACAGACAAGACGAAATATTTTTGCATATTCAAAGAAGATACGAATTTTAAGCCTGGGGAATTCAATACGTACAAAATTACGTACCATCGGGGCAAAGATGAAGTCGTGTTTTATGTAAACGGGGAAGAAGTGCGGCGCGAGCAAAATGTGCCGGTGAAGTTCAATCAGTTTACGATTGCACTCGGCATTATGACAGAAAAAGATCTGACGCCGGAAGGCAGCGTATCGGTGCACGGGCAAACGGTTATTGGGGAATGGTCGCCCGTGAAAGTAACTCTTTCTGAACAATAACAGCCGGGTCCGCTGGAAATCGAAAAAAACATATTAAACAATAGAAGCTGGGGGAGAAACTCTTCAGAAGCTGGGAGAGAAACTCTTCCGGCTTTTTTGCATGCCGCGGCAAAGCGCTTGCATTTGAAAGAAGAATTAAAAGCATGCTGCGGCTGCTTGAAGCAATCTAGTATATAAAACGTTTAAAATCTGTATGGCATTTCGCGAAATAGTAAGATATGATGACAGGGAACGGCATCTTACAGCGAATGACAGCATGACAATGAAATATATAAAAGATCTGCGCATTGAAGGAGGAGATCGGAATGATGAATGCACTGACCGAACAAGAAAAAGAGCAGGGATACGAATTGTTGTTTGATGGAGAATCATTAAAAGGCTGGGCGGTAACTGAGCGGCCGGAAGGCTGGACCGTAGAAAACGGTTTGCTCATATGCAAAGGAATTACGACAGGATACTTGTTTACTTTGAAAAAATATGAAAACTTTATTTTGGAACTGGAATATCGAGCAGCGCCAAAAGCGAACAGCGGCATCTTCTTTCGCTGGTCTGATCTGACCGATCCCGTGCATACCGGTTTGGAAATGCAAATTTGGGACACATACGATCATAAAGAAATGGTGAAAAACAGCTCCGGCGCCTTGTATGATCTGGTGGCTCCGTCCGTTAATGCGGTGAAACCGGCTGGCGAATGGAACACCGCCAGAGTGAAATGCGACGGCAGTTTGATTGAGCTGACGTTAAACGGCATCGTCGTTGTGGAAGCAGATATTGACCAGTGGGACACGCCCGGCAAAAATCCTGACGGCACGGACAACAAATTCAAATACGCTTGGAAGGATATGCCGCGCTTGGGACATATCGGCTTGCAGGACCATCAAGGTTATGTTGAATTTAAAAATATTAAAATCAAACAATTGTAAGCGCATGACACTCCTCTGGGCACAGGGGAGTGTTTTTTGCAATTTGATATTGCACACGTGAACAATGCATAGTAGTATAGGGTTGAATATACAGCATCATGACATATGGCATGTGATGACTGAAATTGGAGGGAATCATGGTGGATCCGTTAAAGCGCTCTTTTTTCCAACCGTCTCATGTTTATACTCCGATTCCGTTTTGGTTTTGGAATGACGAATTAAAGAAAGAAGAAATCTTGCGCCAAATCGATCAATTTGAAAAGCAGGAAGTGAAGGGATTCGTCATTCATCCAAGAATGGGCATTCCGCGGAGCATGCCCTATTTGTCGGATGAATTTATGGAGATCGTGAAATTTGCAGTAGAAGAAGCGGCGAAGCGAGGCATGCAAGTCATTTTGTATGATGAGGGCATGTACCCTTCGGGAGCGGCAAACGGTTTAGTCGTGAAAGAAAACCCGGAATACGCCAGCCGCGGGCTGGAAATGAAGGAATTCGCTTGCAATGGAAAGACAGATATTTTGATTGAACTGAAGGAAGGAGAACGTCTTGTTTCCATTCAAGCGGTGAAGAAAACGGGCGAAGATCATATCGATTACGAAGCCACGCGTGTGCTCGAGCACGAGGGGGAGAAGCAGATTACTTTTCAACCGCCGGATGAGGGATTGTGGTCGGTGCTGCTTTTTGTAGACACGCATTCGATGGGAACGATTCGCGGCATTCAGGAAGGACAAGACGACCGGGAACCGGATGTGCCGCGGGCAGCCGATTTGCTGAACAAGGAAGCCACGCAAGTGTTCATCGAGAAAACGCATGAGCGTTATTATGCTTGGTTAAAGCCGCATTTCGGCAAAACGATTATCGCCATGTTTACCGATGAACCGGATATGCTCGGACGCGGCCATCGCAGAGGATTGAAGCCTTGGACGAAAGATTTCTTGAATGAAATGTTGAATGCTGGAATGCGAGAGGAAGACTTGGCTGTGCTGTGGCTGCAGGCAGGCCGCGAAACGGAACTGATCCGCCGGAAGTATGATGATGCCGTTCGCCGCAGGTTAATGGAAAGCTACTACAAACCGTTGTCTGATTGGTGCCAGAACCATGGCATTGCGTTAACCGGTCATCCTGCAGCAAGCGACGATATCGGCTTGTTGGAACATTTCCACATTCCGGGGCAAGATGTCGTATGGCGATTCATTGCGCCAGACGAAGGCACTTCATTAGTCGGACGGCACAGCACGATGGGCAAATGCTCCTCTGATGCTGCGCGTCATCGCAGCCGGCCCCGCAATTTGAACGAATGTTTCGGTGTTTGCGGCAAAAACAAAGGCTGGGATTTAACGATCGATGAGATGAAATGGTATTTGGATTGGCTGCTGGTGCGCGGGGTGAACATGATTGTGCCGCATGCTTTCTATTATTCCATTCGGGATGAGCGCCGCCATGAGCGTCCGCCGGATGCAGGGCCTAACAACATTTTCTGGCCGGAGTACTATCGTTTTTCACGGTATATTAAACGCATGAGCTGGCTGATGACAGAAGGGGTGAATCAAGCCCAAATTGCCGTGCTGACTCATGAAGTGAACATTCCATGGAAGTGCGTAAAGCCGCTGTTTGAACAGCAGCTGGAATTTAACTATTTGGAAGAATCGTTGTTAGCAAGCTGCCGCATCGAGAACGGGATGATTTGCATCGCAAAACAGCAGTACAAGGCTGTTGTATTGGAATCCGTTTCCGGCTGGAATGCGGAGACGATGGCGTTCTTGGAACGATTCGCGGCGGCAGGCGGCACAGTCATCTATGTCGATGATGCAGACGAAGAAGCGATGGAGGCAATCGGAACTGCGGCAGGCGTGCGAGTGAGCGATGTCGATCAGCTGCCGGATGTGCTCAGATCCGTCATTGATCCAGTGCCGTCTGTTCATCCGGCAAATCCGGACATTCGCCTCAGCCATCTGCAGCTAGGCGGAAGGGAAGTCATCGTTCTCGTAAACGAAGGAGAACAGGCGGGAGCGGGCACGCTGCAATTGCCGTTTAAAGGCAAAGCAGAAGCGTGGAAACCGTGGAACGGCACGATTGAACCTGTGTCGGCCGCGGTTGGCGAAGACGGGATGACCGTATCCTTTGCGCTGGAACGAAGAGAGTGCTTATGGATTGTCGTGGATCCGAAAGAGGAAGCAAAAAGCATCCAGGTCCCTTCACTACAGCTTGTTTATACGCATGAGATCGCAGGCGAATGGGAAGTGTCCGGAGCTTGCGGCAATCGTAAACTGGTCTCTCTTTCATCGTGGACAGAGTGGGAGGGGATGCAGCATGTATCAGGCACGGTCATTTATGAGAAGGAGTTCGAGCTGGATCATTTGGATTTTGATGAAGTCGTTCTCGATTTAGGCGAAGTGCATGAAATGGCGCGCATTGAAGTGAACGGCGTTCGGCATGAAGATGTGAAGTTATGGGCGCCGTATGCGTTCTCAATCGATGGTTTGCTTCGTCAAGGCCGGAACCGGGTCCGCATCGAAGTCACTAACAGCTTAGCGAATCAATATGATCAAGCTTCCGTCAAATCCGGGTTAATCGGGCCTGTGAAAGTGCATGGATACAAGAAGATGCCGGGTTCTGCTGCTTGGCATCATGAATGAGGAAGCGCTGCGCCTCTTTTGGACGGCTGTTCGCTGCTTAGATGGAATAGAAGCGAAACAGGAGAATAGAAGCGAAGCGGGAGTGGTTTGATATGACGGAGGGAAAAGGTTTTATGAAGGGAGACGGGAGCAGACATGCCCGCGTCTCGTGGCTCAGTGCTCTGTCTGCGATCGTATTGGCAGGGGGAGCGCTTCTATGGATGTTGTTGATTCGCGATTCAGAAATACGGGCTGCGAATATGGAAGAATTGGAAGCCGCCATACAGCATGCGAAGCCGGGAGATACGATTGTGATGAAAAACGGCGTGTGGGAGGATGTGCTGATTCGGATTAACGGCGCCCATGGAACGGAAGAAAAGCCGATTACGCTGCGTGCAGAAACAAGAGGACAAGTGCAGCTCACTGGGACGAGCCGGCTTCGCATCGGAAGCGACTATTGGATTGTGGACGGCTTAGTCTTTCGCGACGGCGGGCTTGATTCTGAACGTTTAGGAGACGTGATTGAATTTCGAGACGGGCCAGATCGTCCTGCCCATCATTCCCGATTGACTAATACGCAAATTTTGTATTACAATCCGCCGGAAGAAGCTTTGAAGGAGCAGCAAGCGGAAGATATTCCGTATAAGTGGGTGTCCATCTTTGGGCAGCATAACCGAGTAGACCATTCTCATTTTGAAGGGAAAACGAATGGAGAATCGCTGCTAGCGGTTTGGCGGCATCAAGAAAACGGCGAATACGCTGACGGAGACTTTCATCTGATTGATCATAATTATTTTGCCAATGTGCCTGAACTGGGCGCAAACGGCTTGGAAGCGATACGCATCGGAACGAGTCATGATTCCCGAACGGACTCTTTCACCATCATTGAGCATAACTTGTTCGAACGCTATGACGGGGAAGCGGAGCTCATTTCAGTGAAAACAGGACGGAACACGATCCGCTTTAATACCGTGTTTGATTCCAGCGCCGGCATTACGCTGCGCCATGGAGACAACAGCGAAGTGTACGGCAATTTTATATTAGGCAACCATAAAGTCGGAATGGGTATTCGAGCGGCAGGCGCCGGGCATCGCATTTACAACAACTATTTGTCAGATATTGCAGGGACGGATGCTTCTTGGCGGGCAGCTTTGACATTCATGAACGGAGATGAGCAATTTAACGAAGATGAAGCAAGCGGACCGCTGATTTTGCACACCTATAAACAAGTGCAGGATGTGGAAATCAGCAGCAATACATTGGTGAATAACCGGCACAATATTCATGTCGGAGCAGGCAGCTATACGCTTCCGCCTAAAAACATGTCATTTGCAAACAATCTGATTTACAGCACGCACAATCGGCTGTTTCATTATTTGAAGGAGCCGGCGGCCGTGCGATTTGAAAACAATATTGCGTTCGGCAATTATTTAGGTTTTTCGCCTTTGCCGGAAGGCGTCGTTCAAGAAGATCCGGAAGTAAGCTTGGGAGAAGACGGGTTGTATCGCAGTTTGTTGGCGGAAAACAAAGGGGTTGGAAGCACGTTGATCGCAGACGGGCATCGGCCGCTGACGCGGGCGGATGTCGGGCCGGATTGGCTTGATCCGGGAGTGTTCTATGCAGGCGATCTTGCGCATCATTTTACAGAAGCTGAACATTATCGTTCTGCAGCAGGAGAATTCGCGAAACAAGTTTGCGAAATTTGCTCCAACAAAATGATGATAAAACCGGGTGACGCAGGAGAGGAACTCCAGCTTGTGTATGCGGCAGAAATATTGTCGCCGGGAGAATACTACGTTCAGGTCAGATCTCATCCTGGAAATGCAGGCAGCGGCCAGCTCATACGCCTCAAGTTTGAAAACGGCGTCGAGCGGAC
>CALKAN010000023.1 GCA_937983035.1 uncultured Paenibacillaceae bacterium
CATGTCCGGAAAGCGAACGCCGATGCGCTCATCGTTCGGACCGATCAACGGATTTCGGCCGGTTAGATTCAGATGATCTTCGATCAGCATCAAGTCGCCTGGTTTAAACGCTGTGTTGATGCCCCCTGCAGCATTCGTAATGATCAGCTGCTCGATTCCTAACTGCTTTATCACTCTGATCGGAAACACAACCGTGTGCGCATCATAGCCTTCGTACATGTGAAATCGGCCTTTCATCATCAAAACTGAACGGCCTTCCAGCGTCCCGCAGACTAATTCACCGGCATGTCCGGCAATCGTCGAGACAGGAAAATGCGGAATTTGGTCATATGCCATCACGAGCGCATCGTCCGCTGCGTCAGCCAATCCGCCTAAACCCGAGCCGAGAATCAGGCCGAGCTTCGGCATTTGTCCGCCGTGTTTTGCAATGCGTTCCTTAATCCAATCTGCTGATTGCTGCGCAAATTCATATGTGTTTTGCGCTGTTATCGTTGAATGACTCATCTTCTATCCTCTCCTGCTTTCATAAATGATAGGTTCAATGATCAAATTGGCGGTTTAAATAATCAAATCTAAAAAACTAGCCCCGTTTGGCGGCAGCTTCACGCCGAAATTGTCCGCAATCGTGGCGCCGGCATCGGAAAACGTCGCGCGCACGCCTAAAGACCGCCCGGCTGCAATTCCTCGATGCCATGCGATCAGCGGCACGTATTCTCTCGTATGATCCGTGCCGCGATGAACAGGGTCATTGCCGTGATCAGCGGTAATGATGAGCAAATCCCGCTCTGTAAAATGCTCCATGATCGCCGGCAATGAATCATCAAATTGTTTTAATGCATTGGCGTATCCGACGGGATCGCGGCGATGACCGTACTTGGAATCAAAATCGACCAAATTGGCAAAACAAAGCCCGCGAAACGGTTCTTGCATCGCTTGAATGATCTTGTCGATGCCGTCTGCGTTATCTTTCGTCGGCCGAGCATCCGTAATGCCTTCGCCTGAAAAAATATCGTTGATTTTTCCAATGGCAATGCAATCTAAACTTTCATCTTTGAGCGCATTGAGCACAGTAGGAGCAGGCGGTTTGAGCGCGTAATCACGTCGATTGGACGTGCGCTCGAATTGTCCGGGCGTTCCGACGTACGGCCGCGCGATCACCCGGCCGACGGCATAAGGCTCTTTCATCGTCAGTTCGCGCGCAATTTCGCAGGCGCGATAAAGCTCGTCCAGCGGAATCACTTCTTCGTGAGCTGCAATTTGAAAGACGCTGTCGGCAGAAGTGTAAACGATCCATGCCCCTGTTTCCATCTGCTCCTTTCCGAGCTCTGCGATAATTTCCGTTCCGGATGCGACTTTGTTCCCGATGACTTTGCGTCCTGTCTTCTGTTCAAACGATTCGATGAGCGGCGCCGGGAATCCATTCGGATAAGTTTGAAATGGAATTTCCACTTTCAATCCCATCAGTTCCCAATGACCGGTCATCGTATCTTTGCCGGCAGACACCTCCGCCATCTTGCCATAATGAGCGATCGGATTCTGCTCTGCTGCAATGCGAGGCAGCTTCTCAATATTGCCCAGTCCCATCCGCTGCAAGTTTGGCAGCGACAGATCAGGCACATGCTGCAAAATATGGCCCAGAGTGTGGGCGCCTTTGTCTCCGTATTGATCCGCATCCGGCAATTCGCCTATGCCGACGCTGTCTAAAACGATCAAGGCGATTCGCTCAAATTTCATATTGTTCCTCCTGTTCTTTTCGATGTGAGTGCATGATTTCAACTAATTGTCTTGTTATTATCTTCAGTTGGCCGACTTCTTACGAACGGGATGACTCTCTTACCCGCGGATGAGCTTGATTGTAAATGTCTTTCATCCGCCCCTTGCCTGCCTGCACATACACATGAGTAGAAGAGATGTCAGCATGCCCTAACATCTCCTGCACAGACCGCACATCGGCTCCGTTTTGAATTAAATGAAAAGCAAAAGAATGCCGCAGCATATGCGGCGTAATTTCTCGCTGAAGCGCCTCGGCAGCATATTTTTTCATCAATTTCCAAAAACCTTGCCTGGACAGCCTTGTCCCGCGATGATTCAGAAACAACGCTCTCTCGTTGGAATCACGCTTCAAAAAATGTTTTCGATCATGCTTCAAATACCGCTCTAAGCATTCACATGCCGTGCGATGCAGCGGCACGATTCTTTCTTTCCCTTGTCCACCGATAATCCGAATAAAACCCAGCTCTGCATGCACGCTGTCTACATCCAAATCGGTCAATTCAGACACGCGCATGCCAGTCGCGTACATCAATTCAAGCATCGCTTTATCGCGTGAGCCTGCCGGCGTGCTTGGATCCGGAGCTTGAAGCAGACGCTCTACTTCCTCCACTTGCAGATGCGGCGGCTCTGCGCGAACGACTCTCGGACTGTCCATATGTAAAGCAGGATCGGAAAACACCTTCTGCTTGCTGATCAAATATTTGTAAAAAGAACGAATGCTCGTTAAGTTTCGCGCCAGCGTAGCAGGTGCTTTCCCTTGCCTCTTTAACTCCATGAAATAACCTTTCACATGATGAGACGCCGCCTGATCCCAGCTTGTCACTCCATGCGCTTCCAAATAACGCAAAAAATCTTGCAAATCCCTCGCATACGAAGCGATCGTATTGTTTGAAAGCTTTCGTTCTTCAGAAAGGTCAATGAGAAACGATTCCACGTCTCGGTTCATAGACTCCGCCCTTTCCTCCCAACATCCTCTATAGAAACAACCATATCATAATTTTTGAATGAGAGGAAAGATCTAGTCTAAGCTTATTCTCCGATCCAATAAAACAGCAGCAAACGATCGAACATGCGCATGTTCAGATTGCCGCTTTCTTCAGCGAGAAACACTTTCACCGCTTCCCCTTCCGGCGGCTCATACCTGTTTAACGGATTCATCCATTCCTCTGCAGCAAAGAAGAAGCGGGATATCAGATACGTTAACAGGAGAAACATAATAACATATTTCAATCGTTCCAGCCATTTGCGGGCATAAATGATCATATTCCATGGCACATCCTCTTTCCGTTAAATGAGAAAATGGACAATCATTCGCCATTATGTTTATGATCTGCGCCGCGCAAATATGCGCCCCCTCGCCTGATTTCCCGCAAATGTGCTCATCCCTTGCCTGCAGCTTCGCCTAACGGTTGAGAACGACTGGGAGAACTTCCTCAATGGAACGATGCGGCTTGTTAAAAGCAGCCGCAATTTGCGGATGCGTAATTGAACCGTTATAAACGTTTACGCCCAAACGCAGCGCAGAATCAGATTCTACTGCTCTCATCAACCCGAGATCGGCAAGCTTAATGACATAAGGCAGCGTGGCATGAGTCAGCGCAAACGTTGACGTTCGCGGAACGGCTCCAGGTATGTTGGCAACCGCATAATGAACGACCCCATGTTTCATGTACGTCGGATTGCTGTGCGATGTCGCACGGTCAATCGTTTCGATGATCCCGCCTTGATCCACGGCCACATCGACGATAACCGCCCCTTTTTTCATTTGTTTTACCATTTCTTCGGTCACAAGCTTAGGCGCCTTCGCACCGGGTATGAGCACTGCGCCGATCAAAAGATCCGCTCGTTTGACGGCTTGCTCAATATTAAACGGATTTGACATGAAAGTGACTGCTCTACCTTGGAAAATATCTTCCAAGTACCGCATCCGTTCCAAGCTTTTTTCCAAAATCGTTACTCTCGCTCCCAAACCGAGCGCGATTCTGGCTGCATTCGTCCCTACGACGCCGCCCCCGATAATGACCACTTCTGCAGGCGGCACGCCGGGAACCCCGCCGAGAAGCATGCCCCTGCCGCCGTGAATCGCCTCAAGAAATTGCGCTCCCGCTTGCACCGCCATGCGGCCGGCCACTTCGCTCATCGGCGTCAGCAAAGGCAAAGAACCGTCTGCGAGTTGGATCGTCTCATATGCGATCGCAGTCACTTTGCGTTGCAGCAGCGCATCAGTCAATGCAGGAGCAGCTGCCAAATGCAGAAATGTAAACAACATTTGATGTTCGCGGAAATGACCAAATTCTTGCGGCAGCGGTTCTTTTACTTTGAGAACGAGATCCGCTTTCCAAGCTTCAGCAGCATCCTTTACAATCGTCGCTCCCACCATTAAATATTCATTATCCTTAAATCCGCTGCCTTCCCCCGCTCCTTTCTCAATCCGCACTTGATGGCCTTTTTTCACAAGCTCCATTGCACCGGCAGGGGTCAGCGCCACGCGATTTTCATTGTCTTTAATTTCTTTCGGCACGCCGATAATCATCTGCTCATCCCCCTTTTGTTACAGCAGTAAATTTGCTCCGTCAATTTTGTTACAACAGTGATTCTGCTCCGTCAATATAGATAGTCGTTCCTGTAATATGGTCAGATTCGTCCGAAGCAAGAAATTTTACCAGCTCTGCCACCTGTTCCGGCTGACCCGGCGCATGCTCTAACGGATGGCTTCCTTGCGGATATTGAACAGGAATGACAATTTTGTCCAATTCAGGCGTCTTCTCCGTATTCTCTTGAATGTTCGTCTGGATCGCACCCGGACAAATCACGTTCACCCGTATGCGATAACGGGCCAATTCCAAGGCTGCCATCTTCGCAAATGCGGTTTGCCCTGCTTTAGAAGTGCTGTATGCACTCATGCCAAAATTGGAAAATTTTCGATTTCCGTTAATTGAACTGGTCACAATTATGCTGCCGCCTTTTTGCTTCATATGCGGAATGGCGTATTTTACGGTCAGAAAAGTACTTTTCAAATTCGTTGTTAACGTATGGTCCCATTCTTCGGGAGACATATCTTCAATCGGAGTAACTACGCCGTTGATGCCGGCATTAGCGAAAACAACGTCTATGCTGCCAAAAAATCCAGCCGCGTCAGTAAATGCCTGCTCAACCCTTGCAGGATCAGACACGTCGGTATCGTAAACTTTGGCTTGCACATCATAGGATTCCAATTGTTCAAGCACTTGTTCAGCGCGCTGATCTTTCAAATCAACGAGGGCAATATTCGCGCCTTCCTCAGCCAGTTTAAGAGCAGCGGCCTTCCCGATTCCCGAAGCCGCTCCTGTAATCACTGCAGTTTTTCCCGATAGTTTTTTTAACGTTATTTTGTCAGCTGCAGCTGTTTGGATCAACAACATCCCCCTCTTTCTTAAAATAGCAGAAGCTTGCTTTCAAATTTGATTCGCGCTTAGTTTGCCCACAATTTTAAAGTTGAATCGCCGATCCAATAAAAAAAGGCATGCTTGAGCGCATGCCTGATGAGTTCTATTCATATGAAGATGTCATGACTTTGACTTGTCTTTATTTTCTTGGCAATTTTTGCAAATGCCTTGAAAATCGAGCCGATGATCAATTACCGTAAACTGAAATTCTTTCTCCAGTTTCTCTTCCAGCGGCAATAACCAATCTTCCATAATTTCTTCCACGTTTCCGCACTGTACGCAGATCAAATGATGGTGATGATGGTGATTGCCGTCCCGTCTCAAATCATAACGAGCGACGCCATCGCCGAAATTCATTTTCTCAACTACATTCAGTTCGCTTAAGAGCTCCAATGTTCGATAAACCGTAGCTAGTCCAATTTCGGGGGCTTTCGTCTTCACGAGCATGTAGACGTCTTCAGCACTAAGATGGTCTTGTTCGTTCTCCAGCAGGACACGAACTGTCGCTTCACGTTGCGGTGTTAATTTATAAGCTTGTGATTGCAGCTGCTGCTTGATCTTTTCAATCCGTTCTTCCATACTCCTCCCCCAACCTCGCGATAACTTAATTATAATTATTATAAATGGATTAGGGAAGGGAAGTCAATCTAACTTTGCAAAAGCAGCGGAATCGCTTTTTCCATCAAAACCGGGCTGAGATAAGCTTCAAACATGGACACAAGAAAAACAACCCCGATAAATGAAATCAGCAAAAACGTTACGCGTGCAAACTCTTGCCCTAATTTCCCTGATTTGCGCAAGATTAAACGATTGCGAATAAAATGCAGCGAAAACGAAATCGCAGCCACGCTCATGATTAATATAGCCGGAATCAGCACCAAATTTTGAGGAGCAACGGAAAGAAGCGCGAACAGCATCCCTTTCCAAGACAACTGTCCGACAAAAAAGCCTGCCGTAAAACCGATTAATACTCCTTTTAAAAAATCAAGCACCAAGATCAAGGGAAGGCCGATCACCGACAATCCCAGCACCCAAATGAACAAAAACCATTTCAGATGACTTCCGAATGCTTCTTTAAAGTAATCGCTGGAATCAATGGCGCCGCCTTGATCCAGCATATGAAAAAAACTGCTGAGGTAGCGGTTAATTTCTTGGTTTTGTTCTAAAGATAAACTGTTGACGAGCATAGCGCCAAATACAACCCGTGATAGAAACAAGACGGAAACAAATATATACAGCGGCAATTGTTCTGTGACGTGATGTTGGATCGACGATCTCCAGCGCATTCCGGATTCTCCTCTCAACCTGTCCAATTGGTACAGTATATGAGAGCATGAAACGAACTATGAATCGTGTTTCACTTTTCCGTACTTTCCTCCCCCGCCGGAGCTCAGCGCCAATGTTCCATTGCGAGCCTGTTCGATGTAATCGGCAATCTTCTCCCCCGTCACTTCAGCTAAATCTTGCCGAGAAACATTGTGCAATATGTTCATTTCGGTGCTGAAATGATCGAGCAGCTTTTCCATCGTTTTTTTTCCTAATCCGGGAATAAATTCAAGCGGCACTTGGTAATGATAAGGCGGACGATGGGAAGGTGATTCCGAATGCTGCAAATCCGCGATTTCTTCGATTCGGTCCATGACCCCTTTCACAAACTTCGTCCCGCTGCAATGCGGACAGCTGAAATCTGGGTCAGCTTCTGCTTGCCATCTTTCACGCTCCAACACTCGTTCACATGTCAGGCAATACGTTCGATGATATTTGCCCAGCCGCGGGTTTAATCCGTAATTAACCGCCACGCATCTGCCTTCTTGCCGCCGCATCGCTTTTTTAAATTCATCAAAATTCGGAGCTCTCATGCGAATTTTATTGTACTCCCTGCCAATTTTGGCCAATGAATGAGCATCAGAATTGGATAAGAAGGTCATTGCATTCAATTCGGACAGATGGTCAGCCATCTCAGTATCTGCGCTGAGCCCAAGTTCCACCGCATGCAAATATTCCAAATCAAAAAAAGGCGCCATGCTGGA
Organism: uncultured Paenibacillaceae bacterium; assembly: GCA_937983035.1. GTDB lineage: Bacteria > Bacillota > Bacilli > Paenibacillales > CALAME01 > CALKAN01. Next base: position 7,229 of record CALKAN010000023.1, read on the forward strand.
AGCAGCCGCTCCGTAAATGCTCTTATACGGCGTAAAAATGTGCGCCGGAATCAACAGTCCGTCATGTTCCAGCACCTTTTCCTGCAGTTCTTTAGCCGAAGCGTACAAACGCTGGGAACTCAAGTGCACATTGGTCATGCGTGTTGACAGCCAACTGCTCAGCCGCCTCATCTGATCGACATCAGGCACAAACGCAAGCAAATGAATCGGACCGCTCATCCCTTCATCCTTCACTTCAATCTCGCTTCCGAGAAAGATCGTTGTGCGCTGATAAGCGAGCCCGCCGCCTTCTAATTCAATCATTTCGCCCTTCAGCAAATATTGTTCAATATCATCCAGCACTCCCGGCGAATGGCAATCGATGATGCCGACAATATCCATCCCTTTGCGCTCGGAAGCTTCCATCGCAATGTTATAAAACGTTAAATCACGGCTTCCGCTGATTTTCACCGACGCCCCTTTTTCCGTTCTCCCAATATGAATATGAAGATCTGCGAAATATTCATTCAGCATGTTTCAATTTCCCCTTCTGCCATGAGATCGCCTGACGGCGATGCATAAAAAGTGCATAACTTGTCCATCCTCGTCATAACTTGTAACAGTCTCTATTTTAACATATCGCAAAAAAGAGAGGGATCTTTCGATGAAAAGCTATTATTTGCCGGACCGGCTGCAGCTTGTCGGGAAAGCATGGGAAATTCGTTATATGACGCGGAAATGGTTAACACAGGCAAGCCCAGACGTCAAACTTGCTGATTTTCTGAAAGCTCGGTCCAAATGTTTTCCGCTGCCTGAGCCGCCGTGCATACCGAAAGAAAAAAATACGGATCCTCGCGTACTGTTCTTCCCATCGTCGTAATCGGGATCGGATAGGCGTCGAACAAGTCAGCTATTTCCTGCAGATCAACTCCGCTTGCAAAGCGAACGTCATGCTTTGCAAACACGGAAGCCGCTTGCAGCTGCTGACGCAATAGTTGAATATATTTGTCTGGAATTTGGGCAGGAAACGGCACGATGGCAGGCCTTAGCGCAGTCAAGCTTAAATGCGTCAATGTATGATGGCTGATTCCGTAATGCCGTTTTCTTTCATCAGCAAAACTTACGCGCGGCATGATGATCGGTGTTCCTTGCAAGATCGCTGCTGCGTTAATGATTTCTCCCACTTCCATCGCTGAATGGCCTAATACGGTTCCTGTTCCGGCGATGCCCGGTCCCATGGCAGCGATGATAATATCCGCCTTTAGAATATGTTTGGCTGCGAGGAGCGCAGTAAATTTGTTGACCGCTTCAAGATCGCCGCCATAAGCTTGTCCGTATGTCACTGTTCCCGTCACAATGCCCAATTGTTGCTGCAAAACGCGGACATGCCGGCTCCAAGCAAGAGGCAAGGCTCCCCCGTCAGACATGATGTAAGCGATTCGGGGCAATTTTTTTCTCACCCCGTCATCACCTTCAATTGACTTGTGCCGGTGAAGCCACAATGCCGCTGCCGGCAGCATGCTGTGCAGTTCTCCGATCAATACGGGTGCGCGTTCTAAATGACAGTCTTTGTCAAACACATCTTGGAAACCGCTCTCTTCCTCTTCCGCTGCCAGCACTCTTCTTTGCAATGACGTATACTTTAATTTCATAATATGCCCTTTTTCGTATTGAAATCGCTGCGCATGTTCATGAAGCCGATCGGCAGATTCAGATAAATTCGCATGTACAAAGTGCACTCCGCCGGAGCCGAGATTCAAATGAACCGCTGTTGTGTTTAGCAGCAGGACATCTCCCGTGCGCACAGGCGGCATTGTGTCCGCATCATGCACCGCCCGGGCATTCGAGCCGTCTCTGAGCTTGACAATCAGTTCCTGCATTCGTTCATTTTCGCTGATAATCTCGACCGCTTCGCCTATCTCCCACCGGATCAAACGATTCCCTACTTTCTTCTTGTATATTGTGCAGCCTCCGTTCATCCGTTTTGTTTCGTTCGTTTCATTGTTTCATCGTGAGGCGCTTTCGCTTTCTTACAGGCCGCACCTTGCTTCCTTGCCCGTTTTTGCTTCTTCACTGCATGTTTGCTGATCTGACTGCATTTAAGGTATGTGCGGATTGCAAAAAGTATGCATGACAAAGGGACACCATCTCGATCCCTTTGAACGCTTCGCTCAGGCTGCATCCAGCCGGCTTCCAGATCGCATGATGTCCCTTGTTTAAATTTGCAGCACCCTCCGCCGCCGTTTGCTTTGCAGCATTTACGATTGCAGCAATTTGGGCTTGGCTGCAGACTGTTCAATGATCGCGATGACGAG
>CALKAN010000024.1 GCA_937983035.1 uncultured Paenibacillaceae bacterium
CGTCCGCTCTGGATGCAGAATCTGAATATTTGGTCACGCAAGCATTGGAACGCCTTATGAAAGGACGCACGACATTCATCATCGCCCATCGATTGGCAACCGTCGTTCGCGCCGATAAAATTCTCGTGATGGATCGAGGCAAAATTGTCGAAAGCGGAACGCACAGCCAATTGCTCGCGCGCGGCGGATTGTACCGCGAACTGTATGACAAGCAATTGAATGCGATGCGTCCAGAAGACTTGCTGGTCGCGCAAGCGAAATGAGCGAAAACAGTCATCCGTGTTTAAAACAGCTTATGAAAATATAGTAAAAAAACGAGCTTTCCGCGTTTGCATCCCTTATGTGCGGAAAGCTCGTTTTATGTTATGGATTAGTTATGACCGGCTTAATTCAATCAACTGCCGGGCATGCTCGGTGATCTGATCAAACTTTCCTTCTTTAATCAACTGCTTGTCTGCCAAATGGCTTCCCATCCCGACTGCCGCTGCGCCGGCTTGAATGAACGACTGAATATTATGCCGATTCACGCCGCCTGTAATGATCATCGGAATCTGATCCAACGGTGCGCGGATTTCGCGAAAATAATCGATGCCAAGCGAAGCCATTGGAAATACTTTCACGGCTTCAGCTCCGGCTTTCCATGCTTGAACGATTTCAGTCGGCGTCATCGTCCCTGGCCATACGTCTACGCCTTGCGACAACCCGTACTGAATGACTTCCATATCCAAATTCGGGGATACAATGAATTGAGCTCCGGCCGCAACGGCTTGTTTCGCTTGCTCCAAATCAATCACCGTGCCGGCTCCGATATAAGCCTGCTTGTCATAGGACTTCCTCCAAGATGCAATCATGTCTGCAGCGCCATCCGTATTCATCGTCACTTCCATGAACCGAATGCCGCCCATAAACAACGCTTCTGCCGTTCGATCCGCCTCTATGCGCGTCAATCCGCGCATGATCGCCAATATTTTTTCTTTTTTTAACTCAGGAAGCAAACTCATTTGCTCATTCCTCCCGCCTCTTCATTCATCATGCCATGAACGGCATTATTTCATGTTCTTCCCTTGGCTGCTCATCCTTCTTCTCATTTGATTTTGTTTGATCTTCGCTTCCGTTCCAAGTTCACCCGCCTCGTAAAAAACAGCAGAAGAGATCACATCCGGCAAATATTGCTGCTGCACGTAGTGATCCTTGAATTGATGCGGATTTTTATACCCTGTATGCCCAAGCTTCTCGGCTCCTGCATAATGCGCATCACGCAAGTGCAGCGGGACGTCCGCGGACTTTAACCGCTCAAATGTTTCATACACTTTCGCCATCGCCCGGCCCAAAGAATCTGATTTCGGGCTTTCCACTGCAAATATAATCGCTTGCGCCAGCATATACCGCGATTCCGGCCATCCGATCTTCTCATAGGCTTCCATCGCTGCAACCGCCTGCACCATCGCTTGCGGATTGGCAAGCCCGATGTCCTCGCTGCAAGCGACGATTAATCGCCGCAAAAACACCATCGGATCCATGCCTAATTTGTCTATGCCGTACAAACACCAAAACAGCGCGGCATCGCTTGATCCGCGAATGCTTTTGTGAAATGCGGACAGCACGTCATACTGCGTCGATTCATCCGCGCGTATCGTCGGCTTGCGGATCGACTCCTCCGCAATTTCCAGCGTAATTTTCACAACTCCCTGCTCATTCGGCGGCGTTGTCAAGGCTGCAAGCTCCAATGCATTCAAGGCGCGCCTAATATCCCCGTTAGCCATATGCGCAATGTGAAGCAAAGCTTCTTCGTCTGCCTCGATCTTCATAAAACCGAGACCTTTTTCTTCATCTTTTAAAGCGCGTTTCATCGCTATGAGCGAATGTTCATGCGTCAACGGTTTTAATTGAAACAACGTCGCTCTGGAAAGCAAAGCACCGTTTACGTGATGGTACGGATTTTCAGTCGTTGCGCCAATGAGCGTCAAGATTCCTTTCTCCACTGCCGGCAACAAAGCATCTTGCTGCGATTTGTTGAAACGATGCACCTCATCGAGAAAAAGAATCGTTTTTTCTTGATACAGATGCAGCCTCGATTGGGCTTCTTCAATCGCTTTGCGAACGTCTTTCACCGAAGCGTCCACGGCATTCAATTTCATAAAGTGAGCTTTCGTTTGCCGCGAAATTATATGCGCAAGCGTCGTTTTGCCAGAACCGGGCGGCCCATACAACAAAATCGACGTGACTCGGTCTGCCTCAATCGCACGCCGCAGCAATGTGCCCGGGCCAACGATATGCTCTTGTCCGATATACTCATCCAAACTTTCCGGTCTCATGCGATCCGCCAACAAACTGGACGCCGCCGGCCGGCGATTTTCTTCGTATTCGTATGAAAACAAATCCATAGAGCAACGACCTCGTTAGTAAGATTTTCTAATGGCTGCAAACAACTATGCGCGCACAGACAAATTTTGAAAAAAGGACGAAAGAAAGCATTCTCTCGTCCCATCATTGGTCAATATCGAATCAAAACGGAGTTCGCCTGAATCAAGGCTGATGATGCTGCACGCATTCCCGCGGTATTCTGAACTGCTGCAGCGTTATTCCGATTTAGGCGCTTGTTTTTCTTCTTGCTTTTTCACGACTGTGCGAATCGACAGTTCTCTCAATTGATTCGCGTCGACTTCCGAAGGCGCGCTGGTGAGCAAATCAGTCGCATTGGCTGTTTTCGGGAATGCGATCGTCTCACGCAGGTTGCTTCTGCCGGCAAGCAGCATGACTAAACGGTCAAAGCCGAAGGCAATTCCTCCATGAGGCGGCGTGCCGTATTCGAACGCATCCAAGAAAAATCCGAACCGTTCTTTTGCCTCATCGTAAGTGAATCCAAGCGCTTCAAACATTTTTTCTTGCACTTCGCGCTTATATATTCTCATGGAGCCCCCGCCGACTTCATATCCGTTCAAGACTAAGTCGTAAGCTTGCGCACGGATTTTTGAAGGATCCTCATCAAAATAATGCATGTCTTCTTCTTTCGGCCGGGTGAAAGGATGATGCATCGCTGTGAACCGCTTCTCATCCTCGTTATATTCAAGCAATGGGAAATCCACGACCCAAGCAAATTTATAGGCCGATTCATCAATCAGACCTGTGTCTTTCGCAATTTTCATGCGAAGATTGGACAGCACATCCGCCACGACTTTCGGCTTGTCAGCGCTGAACAGGAGCAAATCTCCGTCTTCGACGCCCATTCTTTCGCGCAATTGCGCCAGTTCTTCCTCTGTGAAAAACTTGACGATCGGTCCGCGCATTTCTCCATCTTTCACTTGAATCCATGCCAGCCCTTTCGCGCCGAAACGTTCAGCAAACGGAAGCAAATCATCGATTTCTTTCCGGCTCCATCTGCCGCATCCTTTCGCATTCAAAGCTTTGACTTGACCGCCTTTTTCCACGACGGGGCGAAACACTTTGACGCCGGATGTTTTCATCATATCTGACAAATCCGTCAGTTCCAGGCCAAAGCGAAGATCCGGCTTGTCTGTGCCGTATTTGTTCATCGCTTCTTCATAGGTCAACACTTGGAACGGGCGCTCAAGTTCCACGCCTTTCGTTTCTTTAAACAATCGCACGATCAGCTCTTCCATCAAATCGCGAAGATGCTGTTCTTCCATGAAAGACACTTCGATATCGACTTGCGTAAACTCCGGCTGGCGGTCGGCCCGCAAATCTTCATCCCGGAAACAGCGTGCGATCTGATAATATCTCTCCATCCCGCCGATCATGAGCAGCTGTTTAAACAACTGCGGCGACTGAGGCAAGGCAAAAAACTCGCCCGGATGCACCCGGCTTGGCACAAGATAATCCCGCGCTCCTTCAGGCG
>CALKAN010000025.1 GCA_937983035.1 uncultured Paenibacillaceae bacterium
AAATAGAAAAAATGGAGTCGATCGTTGACTCCATTTTTTATTTTTGGTACTATCCATGTTTTGTCAAACCTGCCAACTTAGGCTCCAGCGTCGGCGTTTCTAAAGCGCGCAACCGGGATGAGCTGATCGAAGCGGTGAACAAAGCGTTTCAATATGACCGGAAAGTGATTGTCGAACAATTTGTCGATGCGCGGGAAATTGAAGTCAGCGTGATCGGCAATGAAGATCCTGACGCTTCCGTTCCCGGAGAAGTGGTGTCATCGAATGACTTTTACGATTACAAAGCGAAATACGTGGACGGTACATCGGTCATGATCATTCCGGCCGAGATCCGGCCGGAGGTTGCGGATGAAATCCGGGAACTTGCGATTAAAGCATTTCAAGCCATCGATGGTTGCGGGCTGGCCCGGGTCGACTTTTTTCTCCGTAAGGACGACGAGGCGATTTTGCTCAATGAAATCAATACGATGCCGGGCTTTACGCCTTTCAGCATGTACCCGCTGTTGTGGAAGGAAAGCGGCAAATCTTATGCGAAGCTTCTAGACGAACTGATCGAACTCGCACTGCGCCGTTATGAAGACAAACAACGCATTCAATATCATTTTGAATTGTAATAGGAGGGGTAGTCATGGGATTTCAATCTGAATTCCATTCGATCTGCAAATTTAAGAACGATCAAGAACTGCACGATTTGCTTGAATACGGGAAGACAGCGATGATCAAGGAAGGGTTTCGCATCTATCCGACGGGAAAAAAAGCCGTCGCGTATGATCCTGAAAACAAGGCGGTTGCCATCGTGTTGATTACAGCATCGATCGCGGAAATTACGTTCCGCGAAGAGGAAGTGACGAAAGTAGAAATGGACTTGGTGCGGAAGCTGGATGAAGAAGAATCGCGGGTGTTGACCAAACTCGGGATGGAAATGTTTTTTGAAGAATTGGGGAACGCTTGAGGCGATTCAGCCTGCAAAATAATTGAACAGCGCCGGGCATCGGCTTGCACATAGGAAATCGGCATATGACATCGCTGGTTTCCTCATTTTTTTGTGCGTCGGAATTGGCGAATTTCCGGATTAGAAACGAAACCTTTGCCAGTGGATTGTCGTATGAACAAATAGTTAGATTTTTAGTTAGATTTTTAGTTAGATTTTGCAACATCGCATGCGCATGCTTCACATTGCTGCCTGGATGAGAATGGAGGCTTTGCCTATGCTGGAACTTTTTTGGATTTGTTTTATTGCCGGCATTGTTTTATCGCTTGTGATCGTCATTTTCGGCGAAGTGCTGGACGGCGTGTTGGAAGGGGCGCTGGAGTTTCTGTCATTGGAAGGTCCGGAATTTTTGCATCCGGTTACGCTGGTCGGAGGAATGACCGCATTCGGCGGCGCCGGCATTTTGCTGACGCACTGGGGATGGTTCACGCCAGCTATGACGGTTATCGCTGCGCTGCTCGTCGCCGTGTTTATCTCGATGCTGGCGTATTTTATTTACGTTAAGCCGATGCGCAAGGCAGAAAATTCGCTTGCTTTTTCCAGCAAAGAGCTGGCCGGAAAGATCGGGGAAGTGACGATTTCCATTCCAGCGGACGGTTTCGGTGAAGTCATGATCAAAATGGGCGCGGGAAACATCACGGAGATTGCCGGCAGTTTTGAAAGGAAAGACATTCCTGCAGGCGCCAAGGTGGTGGTCGTGGAACATAAAGACGGCGTCTCGTATGTCAGTGAATTAGAGGGGGATGAGTGGTGACAGAAGGCGCCCCGTCGCGGATGGAATTTTCAGCTAAAGGCATGTCTATTTCATTATAAAAAAATTTTTTAAGGAGAGGATGATTTTAGTGGACGTTGAAATTGTTTCGATACCGATTATTATCGTCGGTGTGTTTGTGTTGCTGGGGTTGGCTTTTTGGGCGCGGTACAAAACGGTCAGTTCGGATGAAGCGATGGTCGTAACAGGTTCGATGCTCGGCACGAAGAACGCTTACTCGGATGAGAGCGGCCGCAAAATCAAAATCGTGCGCGGCGGCGGCGCGTTTATTTTACCGATTTTTCAGAAGGCGGAGTTTATATCGCTGCTCTCTCATAAGCTGGACATTTCCACGCCTGAGGTGTACACCGAACAAGGCGTGCCGGTGATGGCTGATGCAGTCGCCATTATTAAAGTCGGCAGCACGGTGGAAGATATCGCTACTGCAGCGGAACAGTTTATGGGCAAGCCGAATGAAGCGCTGCAAGGAGAAGCGCAGGAAGTGCTCGAAGGCCACTTGCGGGCCATTCTGGGAACGATGACGGTGGAAGAAGTGTACCGGAATCGGGAACGTTTCGCGCAAGAAGTGCAGGAAGTGGCAGCGCGCGATTTGAAGAAGATGGGATTGCAGATCGTTTCATTCACCATCAAAGACGTTCGCGACAAGCACGGATATTTGGACGCGCTCGGCAAGCCGAGAATTGCTGCGGTGAAGCGGGATGCTGAAATCGCTGAAGCAGATGCGATCCGTGATGCCCGGATCAAGAAAGCGAAAGCGGAAGAAGAAGGAAAACGGGCTGAATTGCTTAGAGACACGAATATTGCGGAAGCGACGAAAGAAAAAGAACTGAAAATTGCAGAGTTTAAAAAAGAGCAAGACACGGCGAAAGCGGAAGCGGATCAAGCGTATCACATCCAGGAAGCGCGTTCGAAGCAGCTGGTGACCGAAGAGCAAATGAAGATCGAAATTGGGCGCAAGAGCAAAGAAATCGAACT